>NZ_JBSGWY010000005.1:241702-256410 GCF_053609145.1 Streptomyces sp. NPDC054961
CTCCCGGGGGGGGCGGGGGGCCCCCCCCGCCCCGGCGGGGGGGCGGGGGGGGGGGGGGGGGGGGGGGGGCCCGCCCGCCCCCCCCCCGCCGCGCCCCCCCCCCCCCCCCCACGAAGGGGCGGGCACAGCGCGTAGCCTTTTGGGTGTGGGTCGCGTGTTCGCGCCCTTTCTCACGGGTGGCGCGATCGCAGGTCGAAGGCGGGAACCCGGCAGCTGAGTCTTGGAGGATGTTGTGCGTTTGCAGGTCGTGGATCACCCGTTGGTGGCGCACAAACTCACCACCCTGCGCGACAAGCGCACCGACTCCGCCACCTTCCGGCGCCTGGCCGACGAGCTGGTCACCCTGCTCGCGTACGAGGCCACCCGGGACGTGCGCACCGAGCAGGCCGACATCCTCACCCCGGTCGGCCCGACCACCGGCGTGAAGCTGTCCTACCCGCGCCCGCTGGTCGTCCCGATCCTGCGCGCCGGCCTCGGCATGCTCGACGGCATGGTGCGGCTGCTGCCGACCGCCGAGGTGGGCTTCCTGGGCATGGTCCGCAACGAGGAGACCCTGGAGGCCTCCACGTACGCGACGCGCATGCCGGAGGACCTCTCGGGGCGCCAGGTCTACGTGGTGGACCCGATGCTGGCCACCGGCGGCACGCTGGTCGCGGCGATCCAGGAACTCATCAAGCGCGGCGCGGACGACGTGACCGCGGTGGTGCTGCTGGCCGCGCCCGAGGGCGTCGAGGTCATGGAGCGCGAGCTGGCGGGCACGCCGGTGACGGTGGTGACGGCCGCGGTGGACGAGCGGCTCAACGAGCACGGCTACATCGTGCCGGGCCTGGGTGACGCGGGCGACCGCATGTACGGCTCGGCCGAGTAGCCCGCGCCACCGCTACGCGCCGCGGTTCAGCACTTCTTGGGAGGCGCGGGCTGGGGGTTGGCCAGGAGGGCCAGCGCCTTGTCCGCGTCTTCCTTCGTCGTGAGGTCCTTGAACGCGTCGCCGAGGATCAGGTCGATGTCCGCGCTCTCGCGGGCATCGGTCTGGTGCGTGGCGCCGGCCAGGTTGGTGCCCAGTACGGAGAAGGCCGCCTTGTCGGTCTGCGGCGAGCCGACCAGTATCCCGGCGTCCGGGACCTTCTTGTCGAAGTCGGCGGGGGCGTTGCCGACCTTGCCGATGACGAAGCCGCGTTTCTTCAGCTCGTCGCCGACCGCCTTGGCGAGGCCCGCGCGCGGGGTCGCGTTGTAGACGTTGACCGTGATCTGGCCCGGCTGGGGGAGCGCGACCTGCGGGGCGGCCGAGGCCGCCGCGGCGCCGGCCTTGGGGGCCGGGGTCGCGCAGTTCCTGGCGGCCGCGGCGGCGTTGCGTTTGCCCGTGTCGCCGCGGAACACGTCGATGAGCTGCATCGCCCCGTACCCGATCAGGGCGAGCCCGACGATGGAGCCGAGCACGAGGAGGACGATCCGGCGGCGGCGTCGCGGGCGGGACATGCGGGGGTAAGCCGCTCCCGTTACGCGGTACTTTCCGCCCATGCCAGGGGGAGTGAGCATGCTCATGAGCGCAGCGTAATACCGACCGCTGCCGATGCCCACTGAATCATCTGTTGATAGGGCAAGAGCGACCCGAAAGGCGCAACCGGGACGCATCCGGCACCCGATGGGCGCGCGTGGGCCCGGCTCCGGGTCCGGCTCCGGGTCCGGCGTGCCGTCCGGCCCGCGGCCCGGTTCTCCGCTCCGGCCCTCAGCCCAGTTCGAGGACGCGCGCGTGCAGGACCTGGCGCTGCTGGAGCGCGGCGCGGACGGCGCGGTGCAGCCCGTCCTCCAGGTACAGGTCGCCCTGCCACTTCACGACGTGGGCGAAGAGGTCGCCGTAGAAGGTCGAGTCCTCGGCGAGCAGCGTTTCGAGGTCGAGCTGGCCTTTGGTCGTCACCAGCTGGTCGAGCCGGACCGGGCGCGGGGCGACATCCGCCCACTGCCGGGTGGTTTCCCTGCCGTGGTCGGGGTACGGCCGCCTGTTTCCGATGCGCTTGAAGATCACACGGAAAGCCTACCGGGCCGGTGCCTGCGGGCGCAGCCTTGCGATGACGGTGCAAAGGTGGCAGACAGTACTAATCCGGGAGCGATAAATGAGCGATACCACCGACCCCTTGTCACCGGCCGGCCAGATCGCGGCCGGCTACGCCTCCACCGGACCCACCCTCGATCTGGGGGCCCTGCTCTGGGACGGAACGTGCCGGCCGGAGCTCCAGATCCGCATCCCGCTGTCGATGCTCAACCGCCACGGACTGGTCGCCGGAGCCACCGGCACGGGCAAGACCAAGACGCTCCAGCTCATCGCCGAACAGCTCTCGGAGAAGGGCGTCCCGGTCTTCCTCGCGGACATCAAGGGTGACGTCTCGGGCATCTCCGTACCGGGCACGGCCAACGGGAAGACCGAGGAGCGGGCCAAGGAGGTGGCCCAGGAATGGCGTGCCACCGGACACCCCGCCGCGTTCTATGCGCTGGGCGGCATCGGACCGGGAATCCCGCTCCGGGCCACCGTGACGAGTTTCGGCCCCGTCCTCATGTCCAAGGTGCTCCAGCTCAACCAGACGCAGGAACAGTCGCTCGGGCTGATCTTCCACTACGCCGACTCCAAGGGCCTGGAGCTCATCGACCTCAAGGACCTGCGGGCGGTCACCGCCTTCCTCGTCTCCGACCAGGGAAAGCCGGAGCTCAAAGGGATCGGCGGACTGTCCACGGTGACCGCCGGGGTGATCCTGCGGTCCCTGACCGCCTTCGAGCAGCAGGGCGCCGCCGAATTCTTCGGCGAGCCCGAATTCGACACCGGTGAATTCCTCCGGACAACGGAGGACGGGCGGGGACTGGTCTCCGTACTGGAGCTCCCGGCGGTCCAGGACAAACCGCAGCTCTTCTCCACCTTCCTGATGTGGCTGCTGGCCGACCTCTACACCGGCCTGCCGGAAGTCGGAGACCTGGACAAGCCCAAGCTCGTCTTCTTCTTCGACGAGGCGCACCTGCTCTTCAACGGCGCCTCGAAGGCCTTCCTGGACTCCATCACCCAGACGGTGCGGCTCATCCGCTCCAAGGGCATCGGCGTCTTCTTCGTGACGCAGACCCCCAAGGACGTGCCGGGCGACGTCCTGGCCCAGCTCGGCAACCGGGTGCAGCACGCGCTGCGCGCCTTCACCCCGGACGACGCGAAGGCGCTGAAGGCCACGGTGAAGACCTTCCCCCGCTCCGCGTACGACCTCGAGGAGCTGCTCACCGGGCTGGGGACGGGCGAGGCGGTGATCACCGTCCTGAGCGAGAGCGGCGCGCCGACACCGGTGGCGGCGACCCGGCTGCGGGCCCCGCAGTCCCTGATGGGCCCGGTCGACCCGGCGGAGCTCGAACGGGCGGTCACGTCCTCCCCGCTCTACGCGCGGTACGCGCAGCCGGTCGACCGGGAATCGGCGTTCGAGAAGATCAGCGCGGAGCAGGCGGCGGCGGAGGCGCAGGCCGAGGCGGCGGCCGCGGCGGCCGAGGAGGCGAAGAGCGCGCGGACCACGGCCCGGAGCGCTCCGAAGCCGGACCCCTCCCTCGCCGAACAGGTGGTGGGCAGCGGTCTCTTCCGCTCCCTGGCCCGCTCCATCGGCACCCAGGTGGGCCGCGAGATCTCCCGCTCCCTGTTCGGCACGTCCCGCCGCCGCCGCTGAAGGCCAGCCCCGCCGGCGTGTGAGGCGCGGGGTCCGGGGCGGAGCCCAGGGAACGGCGGAAGGGCGGGGAGGGGACCGGACCCCGCGCAGCGGGCACGACGCGCGCCCCGGCCACCGGTACCGGCGGAGCCGGCCGGCTGCGAGACTCGGAGCATGCGGACCGAACTCACCGACACCACCTCCAGCAAGGTCAACAAGGCTCTGCTCGACGCCCGAAGGGCCGTCGGCAGCCCCACGATGGGTCTCGTGCTCAACCTCCTCGTCGCGACCGACGAGGAGAACGCCTACGACGCCGTCCGCGCCGCCTCCGAGGCCTCGCGCGAGCATCCCTGCCGCATCATCGCGGTGATCAAGCGCACCGCCCGCGGCCCGCAGCGGCTCCGCCAGAACCGTCTCGACGCCGAGCTGCGCGTCGGCACCGACGCCGGTTCCGGGGAGATCGTGCTGCTCCGCCTGCACGGGACGCTCAACGAGCACGCCGGCTCCGTCGTGCTGCCGCTCCTGGTGCCCGACGCCCCCGTCGTCGCCTGGTGGCCGGCCGACGCTCCCGACGCGCCCGCCCGGGACCCCCTGGGCGCCCTCGCGCAGCGCAGGATCACCGACGCCGAGGCCACCGCCGACCCCGTCGGGTCCCTCGATGCCCGCGCCGAGGCCTACGCCCCCGGGGACACCGACCTCGCCTGGACCCGCCTCACCCCCTGGCGGTCGCTGCTGGCCGCCGCCCTGGACCAGAAGCCGTTCCCGGTGACCGCCGCGGCCGTCGAGAGCGAGCCCGGCAACGCCAGCTCCGAACTGCTCGCGCGCTGGCTGGAGGACCGGCTCGGTGTGCCGGTGGACCGGGTGGCCACCGAGGGCCCGGTGATCACCCGGGTCCGGCTGACGACCACGGCCGGGGAGATACGCGTCGACCGCCCGGACGGGATCCTGGCCACGCTGCTCATGCCCGGAAGCCCGGACCGCAAGGTGGCCCTGAAGATCCGCAGCAGCGCCGAGCTGATCGCGGAGGAGCTGCGAAGGCTCGACGCCGACGAGGTCTACGCCTCGGCGCTGCGCTTCAGGCGCCCGGCCCAGGCGTCGCTCTCGGCGTAGTGGTTGTCGTAGACCGGCTGGCTGTCGATGATGTCCTGCACCGTCGCCTCGCCGGCCCGGACCCGGCCGAGCAGCCGGTAGTAGTCGAAGCGGCCCATGCCCGGGGTGAAGCCGACGAAGACCTCGGCCGTGCTGTCGGCGGCCGGGGCGAAGGCGTGCTTCACGCCGGGCGGGACGGCGAGGAAGTCGCCCTTGACCAGGGTGTGGATCTCGTCGCCGACGAGGACGTCGAGCCGTCCCTCCGTGACGTGGAAGAACTCGGTCGCCTTGGTGTGGAAGTGCACCGGGGCGCCCGCCGCGCCGACCTCGAAGGTGGCCGTGTTGCAGGTCAGTTCGGCGGTGTCGGTGAGCAACGTGATGACGCTCCCCGGGCCGTCGGAGATGGATTCGGCGGTGGCCGCGCGGGTCAGGTTCTCAGTCATGATCACGAGTCTACGGCGGGGGTCTGACAATCCGTGGAGACTTCCGGGCGCCTCCGCGGAAGGGTCCCGAATCCTCAATTCCACTTCTGTCGCTAGCCGTTGGCGAGTTTGGCCGCCTTCGCCGCGGCCTTCGCCTCCTGCTTGTGCGCCCGTACCTTCGCCAGCGATTCGGGGCCGGTGATGTCGGCCGCCGACCGGTAGACGTTCGCCGGCCCGTACCCGCCGGCCGCCTCCCGCCAGCCCTTCGGCCGGACCGCGAACCGCTTGCCGAGCAGCGCCAGGAAGATCTGCGCCTTCTGCTCCCCGAAGCCCGGCAGTGCCTTCAGCCGTCCGAGCAGCTCGGCCCCCGTGGCCACGTCGGTCCACACCTCGGCCGCGTCCCCCGCGTAGTGCTCCACCAGGTACGCGCACAGCTGCTGCACCCGTTTCGCCATCGACCCCGGGTAGCGGTGCACGGCCGGCTTCTCGGAGAGCAGCGCGGCGAAGGCCTCCGGGTCGTAGGCGGCGATCACGTGCGCGTCGAGATCGTCGGAGCCGAGCCGCCGCGCGATCGTGTAGGGGCCCGAGAACGCCCACTCCATCGGTACCTGCTGGTCCAGCAGCATCCCGACGAGCGCGGCGAGCGGGCTGCGGCCGAGCAGCGCGTCGGCCTCGGGCTGCTGGGCCAGCCGGATCGTGACGCCTGTGTCCTTGTCCATGCCTCCAGGGTCCCGCGCGGCGGCGCTCCCCGCGCGATGGTCAGTGGCCGCCCCTAGCGTGAGAGGCGAGACGGGTCACGTCGTACACGACACAGGAGTCGATCGATCATGGCTGAGTTCCCCGAGGGCGCACCCTGCTGGGTGGACGCGATGTTCACCGATGTGGAGGGCGCCAAGACGTTCTACGCCGACGTACTCGGCTGGACCTTCGGCGAGTCCAGCAGCGAGTACGGCAACTACACGCAGGCCTATTCCGACGGCAAGGCCGTCGCGGCCGTCGTCCCGCCGATGCCGGGCGGGGACGCGCCCTCGCAGTGGTGTCTGTACTTCGCCTCGGCCGACGCGGCGGCCACCGCCGAGAAGGTCAAGTCGGCCGGCGGCGAACTGCTGATGGAGCCGATGCAGGTCGGCTCCTTCGGCACGATGGCGATCGCGAAGGAGCCGAGCGGCGCGGTCTTCGGCATCTGGCAGCCCGGTGACCACAAGGGCTTCGAGAAGCTCGGCGAGACCGGTGCGTACGCCTGGGCGGAGCTCTTCTCGCGCGACCTGGCCAAGGTGGACGCGTTCCTGCCGAAGGTCTTCCCGTACGAGAGCCGGCAGATGGAGCTGGGCGACTCCCCGGAGGCCGCCGGGATGCACTACAAGGTGTTCAGCGTGGGCGGCCCGGAGAACCCGGTGCTGGGCCGGATGAACATGGGCACCGACTTCCCGCCGGAGATCCCCTCGTACGTCCAGGTCTACTTCGCCGTGCCGGACTGCGACGACGCGGTGGCGAAGGCGACCCAGCACGGGGGCGCGCTGCACTTCGGCCCGGTGGACAGCCCCTTCGGCCGCTTCGCGGCGGTCACGGACCCGCAGGGCGCGGCGTTCGCGGTGATCGACCTGTCCAAGACGGTCGGCGAGATGCCGAAGTTCGCGTAGCGCGGCGGCCGGGAGGGCGGGCCGCCGGACCGGCGGCGCCCTCCCCGCGGCGCCCGTCGCGCGGCACTAGTGCCGCGTCAGGCAACGTTCGCCCCGTCGCGACGCCCGGCACGCACTCTCGCCGCACCGGCCGAAAGCCCAAGTACGTCCCGTACGAGCGCTTGCGGCCGGCACGCCGAGAGCACGCACCGGACGCCGCTCCTCAAGGGGCATACCTTGCCCGACGCGGCACTAGGCGGCGAAGCCGAGGGCGAAGGCGGCGACGACCGGGGCCATGTAGATCACCGGGAACGGGATGTGCCGGTACGAGCGGGCGCGGATCACGGTGATCACGGCCCCGGCGTAGTAGAGGACCAGGCCGATCCCGGCGGCGATGCCGATGAAGGGGACGAAGAGGCCGGTCAGCAGGCCCGCGGCTCCGGCGGCCTTGGCCGCGCCGAGCGGGGTCCACCAGGTCCGGGGGACCCCGTACTCCTCCATCGCCTCCACGACCCACGGGGCGCGGCTCAGGAGCGAGTAGCCCGAGAAGCCCGACATGGCGGCGGCGAGGACGGCGACGACGGTGGCGGCGATGTTCATGGAGGGCTCCTCGGAAGGCGGTGGTTTTCGTTCCTCACCGCACTGACCCGCGCCGCCGCGCGTGTGTGACAGGAAGCCCGGAAAATCTTTTCCCGACGCAGCGGCCAGCCGCGCGGGTGGTTCCGGGTGGCGGATGCGACGCGTCGGACGCGGGCCGAACCGGGGCCGCATAGCGTCGATCCCGTGGGGTCCGCGCGAGCGTGCGAGCCGCGCGAAGCGTCCACGTCCCTAGCCAAGAGGTCGAACCACTCATGAGTCTGAGCATCCGCAACCAGATCGCCGGCACCGTCACTTCCGTCACCACCGGCGAGGCCATGGCGACGGTCAGGGTCCGCCTGGAAGGCGGACAGGACATCACCGCGGCGATCACCACCGACGCCGTCAAGGACCTCGGTCTCGCTTCCGGCTCCTCCGTCAAGGCGCTGGTCAAGGCCACTGAGGTCGCCCTGGCCACCGGCGCCGTCGAGGGCATCTCCATCCGCAACCAGATCGCCGGCACGGTCGCCGACGTCACCACCGGTGGCGCCATGGCGTCCGTCAAGGTCGACGTGAACGGCGGCGGCCTGACCGCCGCCATCACCAAGGACGCCGTGGAGGCCCTCGGCCTGGCCGCCGGCTCCTCCGTCGTCGCGCTGATCAAGTCGACCGAGATCTCCCTCGCGACCGCCTGAGCACGGACCCGGGTCACCGGCCCGGGCCCGGCGGCGCCAGCGCGCCGAACCACACGTGGGTGACCGCGCTGACGTAGCGCGCCCCGCACCGGTCCGAAGGGACCACCAGCTGCGCACCCGCCCCGTCGAGGTCCTCGCCGTCGAGGCGGGTCGCGAGCAGGACCGGGCCGGCGCCGAAGTCGACCGTCGGCCGCCCGGGTGGAAAGGGCTCGCGGAGCGGGCAGCCGGGCGGCAGGCGTAGCGTCGTAGGAGCGACCAGGACACGGCCGCGGCGCGGGAAGACCGGGACATGGCCGCGGCACAGGTAGAAAGGTGCCGCCGATGTCTGCGCAGCCCCCCGAGTCCCCCGAGTCTCCCGAGTCCCCCGCTCCCGAGTCCCTCCAGTTTCCCCAGCCCCCGCAATCTCCTCCGTCCCTCCCTTTCGTCGTCGGGTTCGACGGATCCCCCCGCAGCCTCGCCGCCGCCCGCTGGGCCGCCCGCGAAGCGCGGTCGGCGGGGGTGCCTCTGCGGCTCCTCCACGTCGGCCAGGCCTGGCCGAAGATCCAGCCGATCTCGCCCGAGTTCGAGCCCGTGCTCGGCGAGAGCGTGACCGCCGCCATGGCGCTGCTCGCGACCGTCGCCGATGAACTCCGGGCCGCCCACACCGGGTTGGTCGTCGAGACGGTCACTGTCGAGGGCGGACCCGGCAGCGAGCTCCCGCGCGCCGCGGCCGGCGCCCAGCTGCTCGTCGTCGGAGCGAGCGGGCACCACCACCACGTGGTCCCGCTGCTCGGCTCCACGGCTCTGACCGTCGCCGGGCGCACCGGGATCCCCGTCGTCCTGGTCCGCGAGACCGACGAGCGCGCGCACCGCGGGCAGGGGGTGGTCGTCGGCGTGGACCCGGACGGCGACTACGGCCTCGTCCTCGAATTCGCCTACGCGTGGGCGGCCGTGCACGGCCTGCCGCTGCGCGCCGTGCACGCGGGGGAGCCGGAGGGGCAGGCGTCGCTCGAGGCCGCGGTCGCCGAGGCCTCCGCGCGCCACCCGGCGGTGCCGACCACCTGCGTGAGCCGCCCCGGCGACGCCGCGCAGGTCCTGGTCGACGAGTCCGGGACCGCCGACCTCCTGGTCGTCGGCCGCCGCCACCACCGTCCCCTGCACGGCCTCGGTCCCACGGACCACGCGGTGGCCCACCACGCCCGCGGCCCGGTGGCCCTGATCCCGCACGGACAGGACGTGGAAGGCGGCGGGTCCTAGTGCGGGGCGCCGCGACGGGCGGACGTCGCCCGACGCGGCACTAGAGGCCCCGCAGGAAGGGCAGATCGCGGTCGGCAACCCGCTCCCGGGGGCCGGCCGCGCGGAGCACGACGTCCAGGACGCGCTCCGGGTCGGCGGCGTAACAGTTCGAGAACCAGGCCATGTTGGCCTCCACCACCGCCGGCCGGCCGTGGTGGCTCCCCCCGGCGCCGCCGATGATCCCGATGTCGACGGTGACCGCGCCCGGCAGGCCCCCGCCCGTCTCCGCCAGCAGCCGGGCCGCGAAGGCCCGTACCTCCGCGGCCCGGGGATCCTCGTCCAGCGGGGCCGGGTCGAGGTGCCCGTGGACCGCGTAGCGGCTCGCGGTGGCGATCTCCCCGTCCAGCAGGAACAGCCGGTACTCGACGGCGAACTCCACCACCTCGGAGACCAGCACCGGAGTGTCCGGCGGCAGTCCGGGCAGGGCGGCGCCGTCCGCGTACACGGCGGCGGGGAAGGACTTCTCGCGCGGCGGCTTCACGAAGGCCGGCCCGCGCAGTGCCGCCCGCGCCTCTCCCAGGCCGGTCAGCCGGATGCGGCGCCCGGTGGCCCATCCGGGCAGCCCGGCCAGCCAGTCGTCCGGCGGCTCCAGCAGCCCGATCCCGAGCGGCCCGGCCACCCGGGCCCCCGCCACGGGCCCGCCGCACCAGTACACGGCCCGCCCGGCCAGGTCCCCGGACCCGCCGCCGAGGCCCCGTACCTCCATCCCCCGGCGGGCGGCCGCCCCGGCGAGCAGCCCGGCGGTGGTGGTCGGCCGCCCCGGCACCAGGAACACCCCGGCACCGGCGCCTGCTGCCCCGGCGCCTGCTGCCCCGGCGACGAGACCCTCGTCGGGATCGGTCACGGTCCGGCTCATGGAGTACCCCGCCTGACGTCGGCTCGGACGTTGTTCACGCCTGCGAGTGTGTCCTGCCGGAAGCCCCCCGGTGCCGGGGAGGGGCGAGCACCGGGCCCGTGGACAGCGACACGGGGGCACGGGCCGCCACCCGCCGCCGGCCGCCGCCGGGTCCGATGGCGGGTCCCCGGTTTCCGGGTGAGCGTGGAGCCATGGTCACAGAGGAGCTCTCCGGTCCCGGCGGTCCCGGCGACCCCGGCGGTCCCGGCGACCCCGGTGGTTCCGGCGACCCGGGTGGTCCCGGCGACCCGGCTGGTCCCGTGGCGCCTCCCCGGGCGGAGGGCCCCGGCCGGGCCGCCGTCCTGCGCCTGCTCGGACCGAACTGGTACGCCTCGGTCATGGGCACCGCCATCGTCGCCAACGCCGGCGTGGGCCTGCCGCTGGACTTCCCGGGCCTGCGCACGTTCTGCCTGCTCTTCTGGGCCCTGTCGGCGGTGATGCTCACCGTCCTGCTCACCGCCCGCGCGCTCCACTGGCGCCACCACGGCGACCAGGCCCGCGCACATCTCCTCGACCCGGCCATGGCCCCGTTCTACGGCTGCCTGGCGATGGCCCTGCTGGCGGTCGGCGGCGGCACGGTGCTGGTCGGCACGGACTGGATCGGCGTCCGCGCGGCCGTCGCGGTGGACGCGGTGCTGTTCACGGCTGGCACGGTCATCGCGCTGGCCTCGGCGGTCGCGATCCCGTACCTGATGGCCGTCCGGCACGGCCTGAGCCCGGGCAGCGCCTCACCCGTCTGGCTGCTGCCGCTCGTCGCCCCCCTGGTCTCCGCGGCGCTCGGTCCGCTGCTGGTGCCGCACCTGCCGGCCGGGCAGTGGCAGGAGGCGCTGCTGATGGGCTGCTACGCGATGTTCGGGCTGAGCATGATGGCGACGCTGGTGCTGCTGCCCGTGGTCTTCGCCCGGATCCTGACGGGCCCCCGGCTCCCGCTGTTCCTGGTGCCGACGCTCTTCCTCGTGCTCGGCCCGCTGGGCCAGTCCGTGACCGCGGCCGACAAGTTCGCCGTCGCCGCCCCCCACGTGGTCGAGGACGCGTACGCGCAGGGCTTCGGCCTGCTCGCGGTGCTCTACGGGGTGCCGGTGATGGGCTTCGCGCTCCTGTGGCTCGTCCTGGCCGGCGCGGCCGTCGTGCGCGCCCGGCGGCGCGGCATGCGCTTCGCGATGACCTGGTGGGCCTTCACCTTCCCCGTCGGCACCTGCGTGACGGGCACGGAGGGCCTGGCCCGCCACACGGGCCTGATCGCCTTCGAATGGCTCACCGTGGCCCTGTACGCGCTCCTGCTCGCCGCGTGGTCGGTGACGGCCTGCGCCACCACCCGCGGCCTCCTGACGGGCACCCTCCTCCCCCGCCCCTCAGGCACCTGACGTACCTCACGTACGCGGATACGTACGTCACGTACCTCACGTACTTGACGTCCTTACGGGCGGGGCGCACCCTGATGGTCTGGAGCCCTGAGGGAGGTCGCTCATGTCGGCGGTGCACTACGAGAACTACACCGAGGCGCGCACGCACCTGAAAGAACTTCTCGACGCCGCCGGCGAGGGGCGGGTCGCGACGGTGCGGCGGGCTGCCGGGTGCGCCGCGGTCGTGGACGTCGCACGCCTGCGCCGGTACCTGTCCACGGTCTGTCCGTCCAAGGCCGAGGTGGTCGCGGAAGAGGGCGGATGGTCGGTCTTCATCCCCGGACTTCCGGTCGCGGCCGACGGCTCCAGCTTCGACGAGGCCGTCGGCGAGATGGTCGACGCCCTGCGGGAGTACGCAGACGACTGGCAGGCGCGGCTCCGGCTGGCGCCCAACCATCAGGACAACTGGGGCCTGGTGCAGCTGATCGCGCTGAGCGACGACCGTGAGCTGGCCGACTGGCTGGTGGGGGCGCACGGGTGAGCCGGCCGCAGCCGGATCGTGAACACCATGACCGATTCTGTGTCGTGGAGGGCTGGGAACGCGTACGGGACGCCCGTGGCCGCACCGGCACGCATCACGTCACCTACGAGCTGACCCTGTACGACGCACGGATCCTGCGGACCCGGATCTCCCACCCGGTGGACCGCACGGTCTACGGCGCCGCGATGTGGAGCCACATCCTGCGCGATCAGCTGATCGTCGGCGAGAGCGAGTTCTGGGACTGCGTCACCGAGGGACGGCTCCCCGACCGCGGGGCCCCGTCCGCGCCGAAGGAATCGCTTCCCGCGGACCTGGTCCACCTCCTGATCCACCGCGTCGGCCTCGCGGAGGCGGCGGTCGCCGAGCTGACCAAGGAAGCCGCGGTGGCCCGCCTCCAGCAGTACTGGACCGACGGCGCGTGAACGCGCAAGGCCCCGGCCGGTCCGGTCGTCTTCGGCCCTCTCCAGGGCCACCCGGCCAGGGTGGTCTTCAGGCATGGGCCCGTGGACCACAGCGTGGAGGAGCCGATCATGAGTACTGCCCGGCCCCGTTCGAAGGTCTGGAGTTCGGGCAGCGTTCCCAGGGCGACGCGGCAGACGGCGAGTGATCTGAAAACAACGGCGACCACGGAACGCAGAAGGCCCCGGCCGGTTTCCCGGTCGGGGCCTTCAAGTGCCCGGTGAGGCACTGGCGGAGGATACGAGATTCGAACTCGTGAGGGGTTGCCCCCAACACGCTTTCCAAGCGTGCGCCCTAGGCCACTAGGCGAATCCTCCGGGGCAAACAATACAAGACGCTGAGGGGTGCTCGCGAACGTGATCGTCGGGCGGTGCTCCGCGGAGGGTGGAGGAGGACCCGGTGAGGGTGCGCGCGGGGTCCGGCTCGATTCCGGGGCCTTCCATCCGCTAGGGTGGGGCCAGCCCCTCACGTGGCGCTATCTCACCCAACTCCCCCAGGGCCGGAAGGCAGCAAGGGTAAGTGGGCTCTGGTGGGTGCGTGGGGGGCGCTTTGCGTTCCGGGGCGGGCACGTGGGCCCCCGTTGTCGGTGCACCCGGATAACCTCGTAGACGTGTCGTCCCTTGCGCTGTACCGCCGCTACCGCCCCGAGTCGTTCGCCGAGGTCATCGGGCAGGAGCATGTCACTGCCCCGCTGATGCAGGCCCTGCGGAACAACCGGGTCAATCACGCGTACCTGTTCAGTGGTCCGCGAGGCTGTGGCAAGACCACCAGCGCGCGGATCCTGGCGCGGTGCCTGAACTGTGAACAAGGCCCCACGCCGACCCCCTGCGGGGAGTGCCAGTCCTGCCGGGACCTCGCGCGCAACGGGCCGGGGTCCATCGACGTCATCGAGATCGACGCGGCCTCGCACGGTGGTGTGGACGACGCCCGTGACCTGCGCGAGAAGGCCTTCTTCGGGCCCGCCTCCAGCCGGTACAAGATCTACATCATCGACGAGGCGCACATGGTCACCTCGGCGGGCTTCAACGCCCTGCTGAAGGTGGTCGAGGAGCCGCCGGAGCACCTCAAGTTCATCTTCGCCACGACCGAACCCGAGAAGGTCATCGGGACCATCCGGTCCCGGACGCACCACTACCCCTTCCGGCTCGTGCCCCCCGGCACCCTGCGCGACTACCTCGGCGAGGTCTGCGGCCGCGAAGGAGCCCACGTCGAGGACGGTGTGCTGCCGCTCGTCGTGCGCGCCGGCGCCGGATCCGTCCGTGACTCCATGTCCGTCATGGACCAGCTGCTGGCCGGCGCCGCCGACCAGGGTGTGACGTACGCCATGGCCACCTCGCTCCTCGGGTACACCGACGGGACCCTGCTGGACGCCGTCGTGGACGCCTTCGCCTCCGGGGACGGGGCCGCGGCGTTCGAGATCGTCGACCGGGTGGTCGAGGGCGGCAACGATCCGCGCCGCTTCGTCGCCGACCTGCTGGAGCGGCTGCGCGACCTGGTGATCCTGGCCGCCGTGCCCGACGCCGGCGAGAAGGGGCTCATCGACGCCCCGGCCGATGTCGTCGAGCGCATGCAGGCCCAGGCCTCCGTCTTCGGGGCCGCCGAGCTGTCCCGGGCCGCCGACCTGGTCAACACCGGGCTCACCGAGATGCGCGGCGCGACCTCGCCCCGGCTGCAGCTGGAGCTGATCTGCGCCCGCGTGCTGCTGCCCGCCGCCTTCGACGACGAGCGCTCCTTCCAGGCGCGGCTCGACCGGCTGGAGCGCGGCGGCGCGGCGGCCGCCGCCTCCTTCGCCCAGGCCCCCGCCATGGGCTACGTCCCGGGTCCGGAGGCGCACGCCATGGCCCCGGCCGTCGTACGGGCTCCCGCGCAGGCCCCGGCTCCCGCGGCCTACCAGCAGCCGCCCGCCCAGGCCCCCGTGGCCGCGCCCGAGCCGGCCGCCCCCCAGGCCCCCGCGGCGCAGGCCCCGGCTCCGGCAGCACCGCCGGCCGCCGCGCCCGGCGCCTGGCCCGGAGCAGCGCAGCCCGGTGGCGGGGTCCCCGCCTCTCCTGCCGCGGCACCCGCAGCCGCCCCCGGCGCCTGGCCCGGCGCCGCGGCCCCCGCCGCCCAGCCCGCCGCGCAGGCACCTGCGGCCC
>NZ_JBSGWY010000006.1:0-18125 GCF_053609145.1 Streptomyces sp. NPDC054961
CACACGGACCCGGCCTGCCCGCCAGTCGGCGACAGCAGCCGCGTGCCGCTCCTCCAGCGTCACGAGACGGCGGGACTTGCGAAACCACTCGCTTTGGGAGCGGTAGCCGCCCGCGGCGCGCTTGGTGCCCCTCTCCCCGATCGGCAGGGACAGACGGTGGCGCAGCGTGCGGATGCCGGCGTCGAGGTTGTGGATGTGCGCGGCCTGGCAGCGGCGGGCGAGTGCCCACTGATCGTGGCTGGCCTTGGTGATCGCCCCGGCGATCCGCGAAGACGACTCCTTCGTCAGCCCCCGCTTGCGTGTTGCCCACGTGTCGGTGGTGTGGTCATGACCGTCCGCACAACGCTGCTTGAGGTCACGAGATGCGAGTCTGCCCTGATGTTCGCCGACGAAGCGGAGAACCCTCTCATCCTTGGTACTCAGCTTCAGGCGGTCGCGTATCGCCACACCGGACGGACCGAGCGCCACGAACGAGGGGGCGATGGCGCGCGGCTTCCTGGCCCGGTCAGCCATCGCCGGCCGCCGCCTCCAGCGCCCTGCGTGCCCGGTTCTTCGCGGAACGCTGTCCGTACAAGCGGGCACAGAACGAGGTCAGTACCTCGGCCATGTCGCGGACCAGGTCGTCTTCGACCTCCCCGTCATCCAGAACCACCAGACGACGACCCGTCGCGGACAGGGCCGCTTCCACGAGTTCGACGTTCATGCGGCCAAGGCGGTCCTTGTGCTCCACCACCACGGTCGTGACATCGGGATCGGCCAACAGGCGACGCGCCTTGGTACGCGAGCCGTTCATCCCGGATGCGACCTCGGATTCGATGCGCACCACCCGATGCCCGGCCTTCGCCGCCCACGCCGACAACCTGGCCGCCTGACGCTCCAGATCCAGCTTCTGATCGTGAGAGGAGACACGGGCATACAGGCCGACGCCACCGACCACGCCCGGAACGGTGTTGGCCCCACATTCACCAGAATCGTGGGCGGCCCGACCCGCTCAGCCGGAACCGGCAGATTACCCTCGCGGAACCAGCGATACGCAGTCTGCGGATGCACACCCTGCGCCTTCGCCCACTCCTTGAGGTTCATACACCCGACCGTAACCACACTCACCCAAATGCACTATCACTCACAAGAGTGATCTAAAGAACCAACAGCCCCAACCCCCACCGTCACGCGGTCGCCCCCCCGGCCGCGGTCACGGTTTCCGCGGGGCCGGGCGGGCGCGGCGGGACCGCCCGGCCCGGCCTCCCCGGCGATGCGGCGATGAAACGGGGACAGCTCCCCGTTTGGTGATAGCGTTCCGCCCAAGAAACGGGGAGTCGTCCCCGCTTTGCCTCAGGGAGGAACCGCCATGCCCGCCCCCACGCTTGAGGAACTCGCCCCCGAGGGTGTCGACGTCACCGCCGACCCGTACCCCCTCTTCGCCGCGCTGCGGGAGAAGGGCCTCGTGCACCGCGTCCACGTGCCCGGGAGCGGGGACGTCTGGCTCGTGCTCGGCCGCGACGAGGTGCGCGCCGCGCTGACGGACACCCGGCTACGCAACGACATACGGCATTCCGCGACGTGGGAGAGCGACGGCGGGAACGCCATCGGGCTGAACATGCTCCAGGTGGACGCGCCCCAGCACACGCGGCTGCGCGCCCTGGTGGCCCGCGAGTTCACCGCCGGACGGGTCGACGCGCTGCGGCCCCGCGTCCAGCGGATCGCCGACTCGCTCCTCGACGCCCTTCCCCCGGCCGGGGCCGTCGACCTGGTCGCCGGCTACGCCCTGCCGCTGCCGCTGACCGTGATCTGCGAACTGCTCGGGGTGCCCCTCGCGGACCAGCACCACTTCCACGCCTGGTCGGCCGAGCTCGTGGCGCCGTCCTCACCCGCCGCGGCCGCCGCCGCCGGAGGCGAGATGGGCGCGTACTTCGCCTCGCTCATCGCCGCCAAGGCCGCGGCTCCGGGCCAGGACCTGATGAGCGCCCTGGTCCGGGCCTCCGCGGAGCAGGACGGGCTGTCCCCCGAGGAGTTGCTCGGCATGGCCTTCCTCCTGCTGGTCGCGGGGCACGAGACCACGGTCAACCTGATCTCCGGCGGTGTCCTCAACCTGCTGCGCCACCCGGACCAGCTCGCCGCACTGCGGGCCGACGCGAGCCTGCTCGACGGCGCCGTGGAGGAGATGCTCCGCCACGACGGGCCCGTCACCGTCGCGGCCTTCCGCCATGCCGCCGAAGCCGTGGAGATCGACGGGGTCCGCATCCCGGCGGGCGACACGGTGATGCTCTCCCTGGCCGCGGCCTCCCGCGACCCCCGCCACTTCCCCGACCCCGACCGCTTCGACATCCGGCGCGCCTCCCGCGGGCACCTCGCGTTCGGACACGGCATCCACCATTGCCTGGGGGCGCCGCTCGCCCGCGTCGAAGGGCGCACCGCCCTGGCGACGCTGCTGCGCCGCCTGCCGGACCTCGCCCTGGACGCCGACCCCGGATCCCTGACGCGCCGCCCCAACGCCATGCTCAGGGGGGTGGCCGCCCTGCCGGTGCGGTGGTCGCGGCGGCTCGCCGCGTGACGTCCCCGGCGTGACGTCCCCGGCGTGACGTCCCCGCCCCGCCCCGCCCCGCGCCGCCCCGCCCCGGCCCGCCCCGCGCCGCCGACGCCGCTGACGGGGGGCCGGTACCCGTCCGGCTAGCATGCGGGGGCATCCGTACCGGGGGGCGTTCCCCGGTACGTCACCGGCGACGCGAGGAGTGGACATGGCGGCGGGCACCGAACGGCCCGAGCCGGTACGGCGCGACGCGCGGCGCAATCGTGAACTGCTGCTGGCCGCGGCCCGCAAGGCCTTCGCCGAGCAGGGCCTGGACGTGCCCCTCGACGAGATCGCCCGCCGGGCCGGCGTCGGCAACGCCACGCTGTACCGGCATTTCCGCATCCGGGCCGCCCTGATCGACGCGGTGTTCGAGAACACGCTCTCCGGCACCGTCGACGCCGGGGAGGAAGCCCGCCGCGCCGCGGACCCGTGGGCCGCGCTGGCCGGCTACCTGGAGGCGGTCTTCGCGGTGCTGGCCGCCGACCGGGGGGCGAACGACCTGATGACCACGGCCATCGAGGGCGTCACCTCCCTCGACGCCGTCCACGCGCACAACCACGAGACCCTCACCCTGCTGGTGGGCCGGGCCCAGCGGGACGGCGCGATGCGCCCCGACGTCACCGTCGAGGACGTGCTCCTCTCCCTGGCCACGCTCGGGCGCTCCGTCCCCTCCCTCGCGACCGCCGCGCCCCCGCACGCCTGGCGCCGCCAGCTGGCCCTCTTCCTCGACGGCCTGCGGGCCGGGACGCGGCCCACGGCGCCGCTGCCCGCCCCGGCCCCGACCCCGGAAGAGCTCGCGGCCGTCCTGCGCGACCTCGGACCGCACCGGGGGAACTGACCCCCGGACGGGCGCCCGAAGGGCACCGGACGCCTCTCGGCAGAGGAGGAACACGTTACAGTTCTGACCTTCCGTCAGAATGGAACGTGTTCTACTCTGCCGCGCATGGGCATCGGAATCACACAGGAACAGCGGGAGTTGGCCGAGGCCGTGCGCGGCTGGGTCGCGCGGGCCGTGCCGCCCGAGGAGGTGCGCAAACTCCTCGACACCCCGCCGCAGACGGGCTCGCGGCCCGCCTACTGGGACGGGCTCGTCGCCTCCGGGCTGCTGGAGCCGCACCGGGACGGCGGGACCCTGCTCGACCTCGCCGTCGTGGTGGAGGAGGCCGCCCGGGCGGCGCTGCCCGGGGCGTACCTGCCGAGCGCGCTGGCCTCCGTACTCCTGGACCGGGCCGGGGCCGAGCCCCTCGCCGGGCGGGTCGGGGCCGTCGCGCTCGGGCCCGGGGACCTGACCGGCGTGGCCGTGGAGGGCGGGTACCTCCTCGACGGGACCGCGCCGCCGGTGCTGGGCGCGGGCGAGGCCGACGTGGTGCTGCTCGCCGCCGAGACCGCGCACGGGACCCGCTGGTTCGCCGTGGACGCCGCCGCGCTGGACGTCCGCACCCACGAGAGCGCCGACCCGACCCGGCCGACCGCCGAGGTGCGGGCCAGGGGGGTCACCACCGGGCCGGGCGGGCTGCTGGAGCTCGACGCCGCCCTCGTGCGGGACCTCGCGTGCCTGCTGTTCGCCGCCGATGCCTGCGGCACCGCCGCCTGGGCGCTGCACACCGCCGCCGAGTACGCGAAGGTGCGCGAGCAGTTCGGGCGCCCCATCGGCCGGTTCCAGGGGATCAAGCACCTGTGCGCCGACATGCTGGTGCGCGTGGAGCAGGCCCGGGCGCTCGTCTGGGACGCGGCGCAGGCCGCCGGGGAACCGGCCGAGGTGCGGTCGCTGGTGGCCGCGCTGGCCGCCGGGACCGCGCTGGACGCCGCGTACTCCTGCGCCAAGGACTGCATCCAGGTGCTGGGCGGCATCGGCTTCACCTGGGAACACGACGCCCACATCTACCTGCGCCGGGCCCTGGTCGCCCGCCAGCTCCTCGGATCGGGCGACGGCCACCGGGTACGGGCCGTGCGGCTCGCCGCCGCCGGGGCGCGCCGCGAGCTGCGGCTGGAGCTGCCCGCGCGGGCCGAGTCCCACCGCGCGAAGGCCCGTACCGCCATCGCGGACGCGGCCGGGCTCGACCCCGCCACCGCACGCCGGGTGCTGGCGCCCACCGGGTACGCGGCCCCGTACCTGCCGCCGCCGTACGGACTCGGCGCGGGCCCCGTCGAGCAGCTCGTCGTGCAGCAGGAACTCAAGGCCGCCGGGGTCAAGGTCGCCGACCTCGGGATCGCCACCTGGGTCGTCCCCTCGCTGCTGGCCTACGGGACCCCCGAGCAGCAGGAGCGCTACCTGCTGGCGACGCTGCGCGGGGACGTCACCTGGTGCCAGCTCTTCTCCGAGCCGGGGGCGGGCTCGGACCTGGCCTCGCTGCGGACGAAGGCGGAGCGCGCGGCATCCGGTGACGGCACCTGGATCGTCAACGGGCAGAAGGTGTGGACGAGTTCCGCCCAGAGCGCCGACTACGGCATCCTCCTCGCCCGGACGGACCCGGCCGCCCCCAAGCACAAGGGCCTCGGCTACTTCATCGTGGACATGAAGACCCCCGGGATCGACATCCGGCCGCTCAAGGAGATCACCGGCGAGGCCCTCTTCAACGAGGTCTACTTCGACGACGTCCCGCTCCCCGCCGACGCCCTGGTGGGCGCGCCCGACGGGGGCTGGAAGGTCGCCCGCAACACCCTCGGCAACGAACGCGTCCACATGGCCGACCAGATGACCTTCGACACCAGCCTGGAGGCACTGCTCGCGCGCTCCGCCGAACTCGAAGGCGGGTACCGGGTGCGGATCGGCGCGCTCGCCGCCGAGGCGCACGCCCTGGCCTGCATCGGGCTGCGCACCACGTTGCAGCAGGTCTCCGGACTGGAGCCGGGCGCGGGTGCCTCCGTGCGCAAGCTCGTGCAGACCCCGCACCAGCAGAAGACCGCCGAGCTCGCGCTCGAACTGCTGGGGCCGGCGGGCGCGGTGAGCGAGGGGGCGGCGAAGCGCGCGGTGCACGGAATGCTCATGTCCCGCTGCCTGACCATCGCCGGGGGCACCACGCAAGTACAGCTCAACGTCGTGGCCGAGCGCATTCTCGGCCTTCCCAGGGACTGACCGAAGGGGCGGAACTCCAGTGAGTGGCATCAAGTCGTACATCGTGGGCGTCGGCATGACGAAGTTCGAGAAGCCGGAGTCGCGGGACTGGCAGTACTGGGACATGGCGAAGGAAGCGGGGTCGGCGGCGCTGGCGGACGCGGGGGTGGACTACGGCCTGGTCGAGCAGGTGCCGGTGGGCTACTGCTTCCAGGCCTCCACGGCCGGCCAGCGGGCGGCGTACGAGCTGGGCCTGAGCGGAGTGCCCGTCTACAACGTCAACAACAACTGTGCGACGGGCTCCACCGCGCTGATGATGGCGCGGCAGTTCGTGGAGGGCGGGCTCAACGACTGCGTGCTCGCGCTCGGCTTCGAGAAGATGAAGAAGGGCGCGCTGGGAGGCGGTTCGGACGGCGGCGACTTCAAGACCTCGCCGGTCGCCCGCCACTACGGGATCATGGCCGCCGGGCACGGCTTCGAGATGTCGCCGCCGACCGCGCAGATCTTCGGCAACGCGGCCCGGGAGCACATGAAGCTGTACGGGACCACGGCCGCGCAGCTGGCGGCGGTCGGCGCGAAGAACCACCGGCACTCGGCGAACAACCCGAACGCGCAGTTCCAGGACGTGTACACGGTCGAGGAGATCCTGGCGGCCAAGACGATCCACGAGCCGCTGACGAAGCTCCAGTGCTCGCCGACCTCCGACGGGGCGGCGGCGGCGCTGGTCGTCTCGGAACGGTTCGTGGAACGGCACGGGCTGGGGGACCGGGCGGTGGAGATCGTCGCGCAGTCGATGACCACGGACACGGAGGCGTCCTTCTCGTCGGGCACCTGTATCGACGCGGTGGGCAAGCCGATGACCGCGGCGGCGGGACGGCAGGTCTTCGAGGCGTCGGGGCTGGGCATCGGGGACGTGGACGTGATCGAGCTGCACGACTGCTTCTCGATCAACGAGCTGCTGACGTACGAGGCGCTGGGCATGTGCGCGGACGGCGGCGCCGGGGAGCTGGTGGAGAGCGGGGCCACGACGTACGGGGGACGGTGGGTGGTCAACCCCTCCGGAGGCCTGATCTCCAAGGGCCACCCGCTGGGCGCGACGGGCCTCGCCCAGGCTGCGGAACTCGTCTGGCAACTCCGTGACCAGGCGGGTGCGCGGCAGGTCGCGGGAGCGCGGGTCGGGCTGGCCCACAACATCGGCCTGGGCGGCGCGGCGGTGGTCACCCTCCTGCGCCGCCCGTAGCCGGGCGCGGGGTCGGGGGCCCGGCCCAGGGGTGCGGGCGGAGGCCGCTAGGGGGCCGTCAGCGCGGGGTCGATCACGGTCTCGCCGCGCGAGGCCCGCCGGATGGAGTCCGCCAGGGCTTCGACCGGGCCGTCCCGCAGGACCAGGCCCGCCCCGCCGGCGGCGACCACGGCCTCCGCGAGCCCGCTGCGCGCGGACCCGGCCAGCACCAGGACCCGGCACTCCGGATCCTCCGCCAGGAGGCCGGGGACGAGCTCCACCGAGTCCGTCAGCGCCACCGCGGGCCGCGCGAACGCGTCCTGTACCACCTCGATGTCCGGCTGGAGTCCGAGCAGGACCGCCAGGGCCGGGTTCGGCGGAGCCAGGAGCACCCGCAGGGAGCGGGGCACACGCGGGGCAACGGGCATTTCGTCCACCCCCGAAGGGTACGGCCGCGACGGCCCCCCGGCCCCGCAACACGCTCCAACGCGCGCCCGGACGACACGATCTGACGTGAAGTCAGGAGTCTTCCCAACTGCTGGGACGTGCGTTATACATTCCTTCACCGGATACCTAGAACGCGTTCTAGACAGCCGGTCCCGCATACGACCTCGGTGCGGCCGACGGTGCGGACGGCCGCGCCGAGGTCTTCCACGAACAAGGAGCAGCATCCTCATGCCGATCGATGCCGCCAAGGCCCTCGCCGCCGAACCCCGCAAGGGGGAAATCAGCTGGGACCACAAGGACATCCAGCTCTACCACCTCGGACTCGGAGCGGGCATCCCCGCCACCGACCCCGACGAGCTGCGCTACACCCTGGAGTCCAAGCTCCACGTGCTCCCCAGCTTCGCGACCGTCGCCGGCGCGGGCATGGCCATGATGGGCGGGCTCGCCGCCCCCGGCATCGAGGTCAACCTCGCCGCCGTCCTGCACGGCGGCCAGTCCATCGAGCTGCACCGGCCCATCCCGGTCCAGGGACAGGCCCACTCCACCGCCAGGGTCGCCGCCGTCTACGACAAGGGCAAGGCGGCCGTGATCGTCCTGCGGACCGAGGTCGCCGACGCCGACGGCCCGCTGTGGACCTCGGACGCGCAGATCTTCGTACGCGGTGAAGGCGGCTTCGGCGGTGACCGCGGCCCCTCCGTCAACACGGAACTGCCCGACCGCGCGCCCGACCGGATCGAGGAGCGCACGATCCGCGAGGAGCAGGCGCTGCTGTACCGCCTCTCCGGCGACTGGAACCCGCTGCACGCGGACCCCGAGTTCGCCAAGATGGCCGGCTTCGACCAGCCCATCCTGCACGGCCTGTGCTCGTACGGGATGACCCTCAAGGCCGTCGTCGACACCGTGCTGGGCGGGGACGTCTCCCGGGTCCGCGCCTACCGCACGCGCTTCGCCGGGATCGTCTTCCCGGGCGAGACGCTGCGCATCCGGATGTGGGAGGAGCCGGGCCGCGTACGGGTCACGGTGAGCGCCGTCGACCGGGACGACGCGCCGGTCCTCGCCGACACCGTCGTCGAGTACGCGTGACCGGGCGCGTGTGACCGGGCGCGTGTGACCGGGCGCGTGTGACCGGGCGGGTCCGGTCCGGCGGGTCCGGTCCGGCGCGCCTGATCCGGTACGTCCCACCCCAAGAAGCCGAAGCGAAGGAGCCGCACCGTGCGCGCAGCACTGCAGAGCGAGATAGGCCAGGACAAGCTCGAAGTCGTCGACGACATGGAGGCCGTGGGCTTCGGCCCCGGCAAGGTCAAGATCCGCATCAAGGCCACCGGCCTGTGCCACTCCGACCTCTCCGCGATGAGCGGCGTGCTGCCGCAGCCCGCCCCCTTCATCCCGGGCCACGAGGGCTCCGGCGTGATCACGGACGTGGGCGACGGGGTCACCAGCCACAAGATCGGTGACCGGGTGCTCGTCTGCTGGCTGCCGCCGTGCGGGCACTGTCCCTCCTGCCGGCGCGGCCAGGGCCACCTGTGCCTGGAGGCCTTCGGCAACGTGGCCACCCCCAACTTCCGGCGCGGCGACAACAGCGTCTTCGGCTTCGCCGGCACCGGCACCTTCGCCGAGGAGATGGTGGTACCGGCGGGCTGCGCCGTGCCGATCCCCGAGGACGTGCCCTTCGACATCGCCGCCCTGATCGGCTGCGGCGTCACCACGGGCCTCGGCGCGGCCATCAACACGGCCAAGGTGGAGGCCGGTTCCTCGGTCGCCGTCATCGGCTGCGGCGGCGTCGGCATCTCCGTCATCCAGGGCGCCAAGGTGCAGGGCGCGTCCCAGATCGTCGCCGTCGACCCGGTCGCCTCCCGGCGCGAGGCGGCGCTGCGCTTCGGGGCCACGGAGGCGGTCTCCCCGGAGGCCTTCGCCGACGCCAAGAACCGGATCACCGCGGGCGAGGGCTTCGACTACGTCTTCGAGGTCGTCGGCAAGTCCCAGACCACGCAGACCGCGTACGAGATGACCCGGCGCGGCGGCGCCGTCGTCGTGGTCGGCGCGGGCGCGCTCGACGACAACTACTCGATCAACATGTTCTCCCTCTTCTTCGACGAGAAGAAGATCCTGCCGTCGATGTACGGCGGCGGCGACGTGCTCCGCTCCTACGAGCGCACCATCGCGCTGTGGCGGGCCGGCCGGGTGGACCTGGCGGGCCTGATCACGCACCGCGTACAGCTCGCCGAGATCAACGACGCGCTCGACCAGATGCGTACGGGCGTCGCCCTGCGCACCTGCATCGAACTCTGACCCGTTTCGAGAGGAACCGTACGGATGTCACTGCCACTTGAGGGACTCTCCGCCATCGTCACCGGCGCCGGCCGCGGCCTCGGCCGGTCCGAGGCGATCGAACTCGCCCGGCTCGGCGCGAGCGTGGTCGTCAACGACTTCGGGCAGCCGGGCCGGGACGGCTCGGGCGAGGCATCGGCCGCCCCGGCGGAGGAGGTCGCCGCGGAGATCCGGGACGCGGGCGGGCAGGCGGTGGCGCACCTCGGTGACGTGGCCGACTTCGAGCAGGCGCGCGAGCTGGTCGGGCTGGCCGTGGACAGCTTCGGCAAGCTCGACATCCTGGTCAACAACGCGGGCATCCTGCGCGACCGGATGGTCTTCTCGATGTCGGAGGCGGAGTGGGACTCGGTCATCCGGGTCCACCTCAAGGGTCACTTCAACACCACCCACTTCGCTTCCGTGCACTGGCGCGAGCGGTCGAAGGCGGCGGGCGGCCCGGTCTACGGCCGGATCGTCAACACCTCCTCCGAGGCCTTCCTCGGCGGCTCGGCCGGCCAGCCGAACTACGCGGCGGCCAAGGGCGGCATCGTGGGCCTGACCACCTCGACCGCCCTGGCGCTGGGCAAGTACGGGGTCACGGCCAACGCGATCTGCCCGCGGGCCCGGACCCGGATGACCGAGGACGTCTTCGCGGGCTTCCAGGTCCCCGAGGAGGGCAAGCTCGACGCCCTCGCCCCCGAGCACGTCTCCCCGCTGGTCGGCTATCTGGCCTCGCCGGCCTCGGCCAGGGTCAACGGGCAGCTGTTCGTCGTCCACGGCGGGATCGTGGTCGTCATGGAACGCCCGAAGGTGGCGGCGAAGTTCGACACCACCAAGGAGTCCTTCTCCTACGAGGAGCTCGACGGGCTCCTCACCCCGCACTACGACTCCCGTCCGGCGAACGAGACGTTCGCGGCGGCGGAGGTCCTCGGTCTCAAGCACGACGGCTGAGCGGTCCTCGCGTTGCGTTCGGGGTGGGGCCGGGGCGTGCCCGTCGTGCCTGTCGCGCGGGTCCGTTGCCGGGGGCCGGCCCCCGGGCCCCCGCGCCTCAAACGCCGGCGGGGCTGATTTTGGCGGGGCCGGGGTTTTCGTGGAGAAGGTTCGGGTTAGCCCAGTGGGGCCTGTTGGAGGGGGACCGGGCGGGGGGGTGGGGGTGGGAGGGGGGTGAGGTCGAGGGGCGCGGGTGGGGGGACCGGGAGGTTCATGCCGATGATGCCGCAGGGGACTTCGGGGGTCGCGTACGGGAGGTGCAGGCGGCCTTCGGTGCTCCACAGGCCCGTGCCGCCGAGCCAGCCGGCTGGGGCGCCGATGCGGAAGACGTGCCGGTCGGCGGGACGCCAGAGGGCGAGTCCGGCCACGCTGCCGCCGTAGCCGTCCCCGGCCTCGTCCACCCGCAGCGCGACCCCGCAGCTCTCCGGCATCAGGGCCTGTCCCGGCTGTACGGCGAACGGCGTGGCCGCGGCCCCGACCGCCCGCAGGCACTCGGGGAAGCGCACCGGGCGGGCACTGCCCAGGACCCCCCAGCCGAGCCGGAGCTCACCCGGCGCGTCCGAGCGGATCAGCAGCAGACCGCTGTCGGGGTCGGCCAGCAGCAGCCGGTCGTCGCTGCCCGCGGTGATCTGGAGCAGCGGGGAGACCTCGCCGCCGCGGTGCAGGTCGACCGCCACCGCCTTCGTCACGGGCCCGGCCGGGCCGTCCAATTCGCGGTCCAGCGCCAGCAGCCGGCCCGTCCGGTCGAGCCAGACGCCCCCGGAGCAGCGCCCCGGGACGCGGGCGACCCGCTGCGGCCCGAAGGGGGTGCCGGCGACCTGCCACACCGTGGTCGTGGCGGCTCCCACGGCCAGGGCGAAGGCCCCGTACCCGTCCGGGGACGGCGGCAGCAGGGTGACCCGTACGCCGTCCGGGCCGCCGTCCTCGTCCTGCGAGGAGACCGCCCCGAGCGGCAGCTCCCCGGTCCGGGGGCCGCTGCCCGCACGGCCGCCGCTGCCGCCCGTCGGGTACAGCAGCGCGAAGGCGTGCCGCTCGGCCACCCGCCGGTGGATCAGCACCCGCCCGTCGGCCAGCGGCAGCACCTCGCTGTCCGCCTCCTCGGGCTGCCCGAGCGGCAGCGGCACCGCGTACGGCTCGGGACCGGTCAGCGTCCAGCGCTCCGGGTAGCGGGCCTCGCCGTCCCCGGCCAGCCGGGCGGCGTAGGAGCCGTCCGCGGCCAGGGTGAACGGGGCCGTCTTCGTCGTCTCGATGGCACAGACAGTCATCTTCGTCGCCTCCGGTGAGGAAGTTAGTGATCGCGTCGGCCGACGGACACGGCGACCGAGCCCGCTTCACACGTACGGGTGGCCGGGCGGCGATTCGACTGTGGGACGGCCGACGGCTGTGCTGTGCCATATCCGGGTGTTTGGGGTGAGTCGGTGGTTAGGTGCGCCTCACCCCTTTTCGGGCTCCGCCCGCCCCCACCCCCAGGAGGAGGGGTGCTGTCCCCGACCCCGCGCTCCCGACCCGGATCCGCCGGGCTCGGAGCGCCGGGGCGGTCGCCACGGACGGTAGCCTTGGCCTGTGCCCCGTCTCTCTGAAGTCATCGCCGCGCTGGACGCTCTCTGGCCCCCCTCGCGGGCCGAGCAGTGGGACTCCGTCGGCACCGTCTGCGGCGACCCCGACGCCGAGGTCTCCCGGGTCCTGTTCGCGGTGGACCCCGTCCAGGAGATCGTCGACGAGGCGGTGACGAGGGGCGCCGATCTGATCGTCACCCACCACCCCCTCTACCTGCGCGGCACCACCACCGTCGAGGCCGGCACCTTCAAGGGCCGCGTTGTGCACACGCTGATCAAGAACGACATCGCGCTGCACGTCGCCCACACCAACGCCGACACCGCCGACCCGGGCGTCTCCGACGCCCTCGCCGGAGCCCTCGACCTGCGCGTCACCGGCCCGCTGGTCCCCGACCCGACCGACCCCTCGGGCCGCCGCGGCCTCGGCCGGATCTGCGAGCTCGACCGCCCCGAGACGCTCCGCGAGTTCACCGCCCGCGCCGCCGCCTGGCTCCAGCCCACCGCACAGGGCATCCGCGTGGCCGGCGACCCGGACGCGCTGATCCGCAGGGTCGCCGTCAGCGGCGGCTCCGGCGACAGCCTCTTCGAGCAGGTCCGCGCCGCCGGCGTCGACGCCTACGTCACCGCCGACCTGCGCCACCACCCGGCGTCCGAGGCCCGCGAGCAGAATCCGCTCGCCCTCGTCGACGCCGCCCACTGGGCCACCGAGTGGCCCTGGTGCGAGCAGGCCGCGGCCCAGCTCGACGCCATCTCCGAGCGCCACGGCTGGGGTCTGCGCACCCACGTCTCGCGCACGGTCACCGACCCGTGGACGGCGCACGCGCCGTCCGTGACACCCCCTTCTATCTCTGGAGCCCCCAACTGAACGCCGAGCCCGCCGACCAGATCCGACTTCTCGACGTCCAGGCCCTGGACGTCCGGCTGTCTCAGCTCGCCCACAAGCGCAAGTCGCTGCCCGAACACGCCGAGGTCGACTCCCTGACCAAGGACCTCGCCCAGCAGCGCGACTTCCTCGTCGCCGCCCAGACCAAGGCCACCGACGCCGCCCGCGAGCAGACCAAGGCCGAGCAGGACGTGGACCAGGTGCGCCAGCGCGCCGCCCGCGACCAGGCCCGCCTGGACTCCGGCGCAGGCATCTCCTCCCGCGACCTGGCCAACCTGCAGAGCGAGGTCGTCTCCCTCGCCAAGCGCCAGGGCGACCTGGAGGACGTGGTCCTCGAGGTCATGGAGCGCCTGGAGACCGCCCAGGAGACCGTCACCGAGCTGACCGACCGGGTCGCCTCCCTGGAGACCAAGCTCGTCGACGCCACCGCGCGCCGCGACGCCGCCACCGGCGAGATCGACGCCGAGGTCGCCGGCATCGACAAGGACCGCGAGGTCATCGTCACCGCCATGCCGGCCGCGCTGATCGCGCTGTACGAGAAGATCCGCGTCAAGCAGGGCGGCGTCGGCGCCGCCCGCCTTTCGCAGCGCCGCTGCGAGGGCTGCCGCCTGGAGCTCGACCTCGCCGAGGTCAACGAGATCAAGGCCGCCGCCCGCGACGAGATCGTCCGCCACGAGAGCTGCGGGCGCATCCTGGTCCGTACGGCCGACTCGGGCATCTGATGCCGCGGTTCGTCGTAGAGGCCGACGGCGGCTCCCGGGGCAACCCGGGTCCCGCCGGCTACGGCTCCGTCGTCCTCGACCCGGCGACGGGCGAGACGCTGGCCGAGCGCGCGGAGTACATCGGCGTCGCGACGAACAACGTGGCCGAGTACAAGGGCCTCATCGCCGGGCTCAGGGCCGCCCGCGCGCTGGACCCCGACGCGGTGGTCCTCGTCCGGATGGACTCCAAGCTCGTCGTCGAGCAGATGTCGGGCCGCTGGAAGATCAAGCACCCCGACATGAAGCCGCTCGCGGCCGAGGCGGCGACGATCCTGCCGCGCGCGCAGGTGACGTACGAGTGGATCCCGCGCGAGAAGAACAAGCACGCGGACCGGCTCGCCAACGAGGCGATGGACGCGGGCAAGCGCGGCAAGCAGTGGGAGCCCTCGGATTCCTCGGCGGCCCTGGACGCCTCGGCGGCGCGCGCCCTGGCGGCCCCGCCGTCCGGCCCTCCCGGGGACGCGGCGAAGGGGGCCGCGGCGGTGCGCGCCGCCCTCGCCTCCGCGTCCCGCACGCCGGCCCCGGCCGGCCCGTCGGCGCCCGCGGACCCGGGAGCCGGCACGGCCGGCACCCTGTTCGCGGTGCCCGAGCCCGTCGCGGCCGGCGCGGTGGCCGAGCCCGTCGCGGCAGCGCCCACCGCCGGCTGGGGACCCGACATGGGCGCCCCGGCGACCTTCGTGCTGCTGCGCCACGGCGAGACCGCGCTGACCCCGCAGAAGCGCTTCTCCGGCAGCGGCGGCAGCGACCCGGAGCTGTCCCCGGCCGGCCGCCGCCAGGCCGCCGCCGTCGCCGAGTCGCTGGCGGCGCGCGGCACCGTCCAGACGGTGATCAGCTCCCCGCTGCGGCGCTGCCGGGAGACCGCGCAGGCCGTCGCCGACCGGCTCGGGCTCACCGTCACCGTCGAAGAGGGCCTGCGCGAGGTCGACTTCGGCGCCTGGGAGGGGCTGACCTTCGCGGAGGTCCAGGAGCGTTTCCCCGAGGACCTCCAGGCGTGGCTGGACTCCCCGAAGGCCGCCCCCACGGGCGGCGGCGAGAGCTTCGCGTCCGCCACCCGCCGGGTCTCGGCGACCCGGGACCGGCTCCTGGCCGCGCACGCGGGCCGCACCGTCCTGCTGGTCTCGCACGTGACGCCGGTCAAGATCCTCGTCCGCCTCGCCCTCGGCGCCCCGCCGGAGGCCCTGTTCCGCATGGAACTCTCGGCGGCCTCCCTGTCGGCGGTGGCCTACTACGCGGACGGCAACGCCTCGGTCCGCCTCCTGAACGACACGTCCCACCTGCGCTGAGCCGCGCGGCGCCGCACGCGCACGACGAAAAGGACCCCCCGCCCGTACCGGGCGGGGGGTCCTTTTCATGCAGAGGAAGGACGGCAGACGAGCCGGCCTGTACGCCGGGTTCTGTCTCCCGGAGACCTCGCGGTCGCCGGGGAGACGGCCATCCATCTAGGACCGGCGTTGCCGCCGGCCTCGTGCGGTCTACCCGCGAACTCGGGCGAGCAGCCCTCGAACGTTCGCGCAGGGCCGTCCGGAGACGACCCCTCTTGACCTTGCTCCGGGTGGGGTTTACCTAGCCGCCTGAGTCACCTCAGGCGCTGGTGGTCTCTTACACCACCGTTTCACCCTTACCGGGGGCCGAAGCCCCAGGCGGTCTGTTTTCTGTGGCACTGTCCCGCGGGTCACCCCGGGTGGCCGTTAGCCACCACCCTGCCCTGTGGAGCCCGGACGTTCCTCGGCGGGATCCTGGGATCCCGACGCGGCCGTCCAGCCGACTCGTCTGTCGTGCCGACCATGTTACCGGCTGTGCCGTCACGGCTTGACCCCGAGACGGGCGGCCGCGCGATCCGCCGCCCCCTACGCCGGGGCGAACAGCACCTTCGAGGTCCCGGGGTCCGCCTCCGTCAGACGGACCCTGATCCGCTCGCCCAGCGGCAGCTCGCCGGAGGCGGCCTCGACCCGGCCGACCACGGCCGGGTCCTCCAGGTGCACCGTGCCGACCAGCGGCTCCCGCTCCCTGACGTCGATGACCATCGCCTCGAAGGTCTCCCCGACGTGGTCCTTGAGCAGCGCCGCCTCCACCAGGTCCACGGCCTCCCGCTCCGCCGTGTTCGCCAGCCGGGTGCCGTTCGCCATCTCCTCCGGCAGGTCCGCCAGCGCGGACAGCACCCACTGCGGCGGTGCGTCCCCCGCCACCGCCGCCACGCACAGCTCGCCGGCGTACCGGTCGACGAGCCGGCGCAGGGGGGCGGTGCAGTGGGCGTAGGGGGCCGCGACCGCCGCGTGCAGCACCGGGTCCGGCGTCTCGCCGCCGGTGAAGACCGTGTAACCGGCGCCGCGCAGCAGGGAGGTGCAGTCCTGGAGGAACGCCGCGTGGTCGGGCCGGCGCGGATCGAGGGAGCGCACGAGCTCGGCGTACGGAACGTGGTGCGGCCACTCGATCCGCAGGGCCTTCGCCACCCGGCGCAGCCGTCCGACCGCCCCGTCGGGAGCGGTCGGCAGGGTCCGCAGGATGCCGGTCCCGGCGGCGAGCATGAGCTCGGCGGCGGCCATGCCGGTCATGAGGGAGATCTGGGCGTTCCAGCCGTCGGCCGGGAGCGGAGCCCGGTAGGCCAGGCTGTACGAGCCCCCGTGCTCGACGATCTCCTGCTCGGGCACGTTCAGCGAGATCCCGCCGCGCTCCACCTCGAGGGCCTCGCGCAGGGTCCCGACCTCCTTGAGCAGGGCGACGGCCTCCTCGGCGGTGCCGCCGTCGATGGCCTTCTGGACCCCCGCGTAGTCCAGCCTGGCCCGGCTGCGCACGAGCGCGCGGCGCACGTCGGCGCTCTCCACGCGGCCCTCCGCGTCCAGGTCGAGCCGCCACAGCAGGGCCGGACGGGTCTGGTCGGGCAGCAGGCTGGCCGCGCCCTCCGAGAGCACGGCCGGGTGCAGCGGGACCTTCTCGTCGGGGAAGTAGAGGGTGGTGACCCGGCGGTGGGCCTCGGCGTTGAGGGCGCCGCCGGGGGTGACGTAGGCGGCGACGTCGGCGATGGCGTAGTGCACGCGGTAGCCGCCGGAGGGGCGCTTCGCCAGGTGCATGGCCTGGTCCAGGTCCCGTGAGGCCGGCGGATCGATCGTGAAGAGGGGGACGTCCGTGGCGTCGAGGCCGGGCAGGAGCGGATGGCCGGCGGCCCGTTCGGCCTCGGCGAGGACGGGCGCCGGGAACTCCCGCGTCACCCCCAGCTCGGTCCGCAGGGCACGCAGCGCGGCCCGCAGGGCAGCCCCGTCTGCGCCGGTCATGATCATGTGACGGCGTGGCATGCACCGAGCCTATGGCCGGCGGGCCGGGGCGGCGCGGCGAGCCGTCTACCCTGGGCTGGGGCCGCACCCCCGCCGCTGTGCCATGCCCGTCCGAAGGAGAACCACCGTGCTCGTGCTGCTGCCGCCGTCCGAAGGAAAGGCCGCCGGCGGCTCCGGCGCACCGCTGAAGCCGGAGTCGCTGTCGCTGCCGGGGCTCGGCGCCTCACGGGCGGCGGTGCTGGAGGAACTCGTCGAGCTGTGCGTGGGCGACGAGGAGAAGGCGCGGGAAGTCCTGGGCCTGAGCGAGGGCCTGCGGGGCGAGGTCGCGAAGAACGCGGAACTGCGGTCGGCCGTGGCGCGGCCGGCGGGGGAGGTCTACACGGGCGTCCTGTACGACGCGCTGGGCCTCTCGACCCTTCCGCCGGCCGCGGTGAAGCGGGCCGCGCGGTCGCTGCTGGTCTTCTCGGGTCTGTGGGGCGCGGTCCGGATCACGGACCGCATCCCGTCCTACCGGTGCTCGATGGGCGTGAAGCTGCCGGGGCTGGGGGCGCTGGGCGCGTTCTGGCGGGCGCCGATGGCGGAGGTCATGCCGGAAGCGGCGGGCGACGGCCTGGTCCTGGACCTGCGCTCCTCCGCCTACGCCTCGGCGTGGAAGCCGAAGGGCGAGGTCGCGGGGCGGACGGCGACGGTGCGGGTGCTGCACGCGCAGATGGTGGACGGCGTGGAGAAGCGGTCCGTGGTGAGCCACTTCAACAAGGCCACGAAGGGCCGCCTGATCCGCGACCTCCTGACGGCGGGCGCGGCCCCCGCGTCCCCGGCGGAACTCGTCACGGCCCTGCGGGACCTGGGCTTCACGGTGGAGGCGGAGCCCCCGTCGAAGCCGTCGAAGGCGTGGGCCCTGGACGTGGTGGTCACGCAGATCCACTGACCGGCCGACGGCCGGCGGCCGTCCGCCCGCGCCCCGGGGGGGGGCCGCGGGCGGCCGCGCCCGCCCCGCGGCGCCCCCGCGCGCGGGCGCGCTGGCGCTCGCGGGCGGGCTGCGGGCCCGGCGGGCCCGCCCCCGCCCGCG
>NZ_JBSGWY010000006.1:18135-30499 GCF_053609145.1 Streptomyces sp. NPDC054961
GCTATCAGCCACCACAGCGCCGGCGCGGAGGCGGGCGGGCAGGCCGCTCGCGCGGGGCGCCGCCCGGGTGCCGGCCCAGCGCCCCACCGCCCGCGGCCCGGCGTGACGTCAGGCGTGCGGCCCGGGTCTCAGCGGCCCAGGGGCCAGGCCACCGCCGCGGGAGCCTGGTCGGAGGCGCCCGCGTACACGGCGCACGCGTCCGTGAGGGTTTCCAGCAGGGTCAGCGGGTCGGGGAGCGGATGCTCCATGCCCCGGAGCCAGGTCACCGCGAAATCCCCCGGCAGGGCGGCCGGCGGCACCAGGACGTAGCTGCCCCGGCAGTGCCACCGCAGGCCCGGGTGCTCGTCCATCGTCTCGGGATGGCAGTCCAGCTCGCACGGCCACCACTCGTCCTCGTCCTCGGGCGTACCCCGGGTCGCGGTGAAGAAGAGCATCCGGGCCTGTTCGCCCGTACCGCCGGACTCGGCCACCGGGCCGACGTCCACGCCCGCCGCCAGCAGGCGGGTCAGCGCGCTGTGCCCGGCTTCCAGCGGGACGTCGAGGACGTCGTGGACCATGCCGGTCGCGGTGATGAAGTTCGCCTGCGGCTCGTTGCGGGCCCACCGCCGGACCTGGTCAGGGTCGGTGGTCGACTGCGTCTGCCAGGCGAAGGAGACGGGGTGGCGTGCGGGCGTCGGACAGCCGATGCGGTCGCACGAACACCGGTAGCCCGCGGGATGGGCGGCGGGAGAGATCGGCAGACCGGCGGCGGCGACGGCCAGCAGCAGGGCCTCGCGTTCTCGTCCCGGGTCCTCGGCGGAGGGTTTCGGCTTGCGTCGCAGCCACTGGGAGATCCTGCTCTGCTCGCCGCGTTTGACGCGGCCGGACTCAGACCCCATCTATCCCCTCACCTACAGCGTTTCCCCGGCAGACCCTCACATGGTCCCACCATCCTGGGCACCGGGTGACCGCACCCCCGACTCCGGCCCCCACATAACCACAGAATTCGGCCATGTGTTCTCGGCCATGGTGGGAGCGGACCGCGGCCCCTCCGACCGCTCACCCCCGCGCCGGCCCCGGGTGCCACCCCGGTCCGACCCTCCTTCAGGCCCCGTGCCGGGCCCCGGTTCCGGCCCCGCCCAGCACCGCGTCCACCAGCGCGTCCGTGTACGCGTGCGTGAGCGGCGCGGTCCTCAGCAGCCACCGGTACGTCAGCGGGCCGAGCAGCATCTCCACCGTCAGCCGGAGGTCCGCGTCCGGCGCGAGCTGCCCGGACTCGCGGGCCGACCGCAACCGCGCCTCGTACCGTGCGAGCTGGGGCTCCAGCAGCTGCTCGGTGAAACGGGCCCCGAGCGCCGGATCGGTCGCGCCGGCCGCGGTCAGGGCGCGCGCGGGAGCCTCGTACTTCTCGTCGTTGAACTCGTCCACCGTCGCCCGCAGTACGTGCTTCAGGTCGGCGGCCAGGTCCCCGGTGTCGGGGAAGCCGGGCCACTGCGACGCCCCGGCATCCCCGGCGTCCCCGGCGAGCGCGAGGGAGGCGTCCAGCAGGACCGCGGCCTTCGAGGACCACCAGCGGTAGATGGTCTGCTTGCCGACCCCCGCCCGGGCGGCGATGGCCTCGATCGTCAGCTTGTTGTAGCCGACCTCCCCGACCAGGGCGAGCGCGGCGTCGAGGATGGCCCGCCGGGAACGGTCGCTGCGGCGGGCGGCATCGGGGGTGCGGGGCGCGGGGGCGGACCCCGGCGCGGAACCGGGGCCGGTGCCGGGGACGGGGCTGGGGGGAACGCTCATTTCGGCAATTTACCAACCCGGTACCGCTCGTCTTTCGGCCGTTCCGGAAACCACCCGGTCAGTCCACTGCGCCGTTTCCCCGGAGGAGAGACGATTCTCTCCTCATCACCGTGAGGAGCCCTCGTTGCGCAGAGACGCCACACCCCGGCGCTACCTGATGTGCCCGCCCGCGCACTTCAAGGTCACGTACTCCATCAACCCGTGGATGGACCCCACGAAACCGGTGGACCTTCCCCTCGCCCAGGCCCAGTGGGAGGACCTCCGGGACCGCTACCGGGCGCTCGGCCACACCGTCGAAACCCTCGTCCCCGACCCCGCGCTGCCCGACATGGTCTTCGCGGCGAACGGCGCCCTCGTCGTCGACGGCCGGGTGCTGGGAGCGCGGTTCGCCCATCCCGAACGGGCCCCCGAGGCGGAGATCCACCTCGACTGGTTCCGGAGCAACGGCTACCGGGAGGTCCACGAGCCCTCCCACGTCAACGAGGGCGAGGGGGACTTCGCCGTCACCGCCTCCTACCTCCTGGCGGGCCGGGGCTTCCGCTCCAGTCCGCTCTCGCACGACGAGGCCCAGGAGTTCTTCGGCCGCCCGGTCATCGGACTCGACCTGGTCGACCCGCGCTACTACCACCTGGACACGGCGCTGTCCGTGCTCGACGGGGACGAGATCATGTACTACCCCGCCGCCTTCTCCGAGGGCAGCCGGGCCGTCCTGCGACGGCTCTTCCCCGACGCGCTGATCGCCGAGGAGGCGGACGCGGCCGCCCTCGGGCTCAACGCCGTATCGGACGGCCGGCACGTCCTGCTCCCGCAGGCGGCCACCGGACTCCTGGAGCCGCTCCGGGCACGCGGGTTCGAGCCCGTCCCGATGGACCTGGGGGAGCTGCTCAAGGGCGGCGGCAGCGTGAAGTGCTGCACGCAGGAGCTGCGGCCCTAGGCCGTCTCCGGGACTCCGGGGCCCCGGCGTCGCGGGGCCCCGGTGGACCTAGACCTCCTGGGAGGGCGGCCATTCCTGGCCCCAGTCGGCGTCCCGCGCCGCCTTGTAGAGGTCACCGTGGCGCTTGGTCACGGTGGCCCGGGTCAGACCCGGCGCGTCACCGTCCTGCGGACCGCACAGGTCCAGCAGGACGAGCCCCTTGCGGATCTGCGGCCTGCGCGTGATCCGCGAGGAGGCCGGCTCCACCGGGAAGCGGGTCGCGGCCACGTAGCTGAACTTCTCGTCCTCGTACGCCAGGGAGCCGCCCTTGACCTGCCGGTGCAGGGAGGACCGGCTGACCCGGGTCGAGAAGTGGCACCAGTCCTGCCCGACCTCGATCGGGCAGGTCCCGTCGTGCGGGCACGGGGCCGCGACCCGCAGCCCGGCCTCGATCAGCTGCTCGCGGACCTCGCGGATGCGCAGGTAGCCCTCGGGGGTGCCCGGCTCGACGACCACCACGGCCTGACCCGCGCGCGCGGCTTCCGCGACGACCGCGTGGCGGGCCTCCGGGGTCAGCTCGCCCAGGACGTAGGACACCGTCACCAGGTCCGCGGCGGGGAGCTCCAGCCCGGCCCCGATGACGGCCCGCCGCCATTCGGCCGCCCGCAGCGCCGGGGAGTGCGAGGCCGCGGCCAGTTCCTTGCCGAGGACCAGCGCCGGGTCCGCCCAGTCCAGCACCGTCGTGGCGCGCGGCCCCTCCCAGGTGGCGTCCACCGCCCAGGTCGCCGCGCCGGTGCCGCCGCCCACGTCCACGTGCGTGCCCGGAGTCCACCGCGGGGCCGCCTCGGCGAGGCCGTGGAGGGCGGACCGGACGGCCTCGAAGGTGGCCGGCATCCGGTACGCCGCGTACGCCGCCACGTCCGAGCGGTCGCGCAGCACGGGCGTGTGGGTGGGGATCTGGCCGCGGTAGTTGGCGATCAGCCGCTCGACGGCGGCCGTGGCCTGCTTCGGCGGGAGCCCGTCGAGCAGCGCACCCAGGGCGGCGCGCAGGGTGGCGGCGGAGGTCGTGGCGGGGGTGGGGACGGAGGCGTTCACCCGCGAAGTTTACGGCGGACCGGAACCCCTCCCGCCCGGCCGCCCCTCCCAGCCGGACGGGCCGCCCGCGCCGGCCGGCCGCCCCGCCCGAGCGGCCGCCGTCGTACCCGCGCCGACGGGCCGTCGCGCTACGAGGCCTGCGGCTCCGGCTTCCGCCAGGGACGGCACAGCCCGACGAAGCAGCCGACCGACAGCAGCGAACACGTCAGCTGCACCAGGGCCATCGGCACCGCCGTACCCTCGCCGGCGATCCCGACCAGCGGCGAGGCCACGGCACCGACCAGGAAGGAGGAGGTGCCGAGCAGCGCGGAGGCCGAGCCGGCCGCGTGCGGGGCGCGCATCAGGGCCTGCGCGTTGGTGTTGGGCAGCACGATGCCCATGGCCGACATCAGGACGAACAGCCCGGCGCAGATCGGGAAGAGCCCGACCTTCCCGAAGGCCCCGGACGTCATCAGCAGCAGGGCCACCGAGGCGGTGGTGACGGTCGCGAGCCCGACCGAGAGCACCTTGTCCAGGCTGACCCGGCCCACCAGCAGCTTGCCGTTGATCTGGCCGACCACGATCAGGCCGACGGAGTTGACGCCGAAGAGCATGCTGAAGGTCTGCGGCGAGGCACCGTAGATCTCCTGCACGACGAACGGCGAGGCGGAGACGTACGAGAAGAGCACCGCGAAGGCGAACCCGCCGGCCAGCGTGTAGCCGGTGAAGACGCGGTCGGCGAAGAGCCCGCGCATGGTCAGGAACGCGGCGCCGACGCCGCCGGTCTGGCGCCGTTCGGGCGGCAGCGTCTCCTCGAGCCGCCGCCAGACCGTCAGGGTGAGCACGGTGCCGATCACGGTGAGGACGACGAAGACCCCGCGCCAGTCGGCGAAGCGCAGCACCTGGCCGCCGATGAGCGGGGCGATGATCGGGGCCGTGCCGGATATGAGCATCAGCGTGGAGAAGAACCGGGCCATCTCGACCCCGTCGTACAGGTCGCGCACGACGGCTCGCGCGATGACGATCGCGGCCGCGCCGGCCAGGCCCTGGAGCAGGCGGAAGCCGATGAGCAGTTCGGCGGTCGGGGCGAAGGCGCAGATGGCGGTGGCGAGGACGTAGACGGCCATGCCGATGAGCAGGGGCCGGCGCCGTCCCCACTTGTCGCTCATCGGGCCGATCACCAGCTGGCCCAGCGCCATGCCGGCGAGGCAGGCGGTCAGGGTGAGCTGGACGGTGGCGGCCGGGCTCCTCAGGGCGGTGGTCACCGCCGGCAGCGCCGGCAGGTACATGTCCATCGACAGCGGCGGGAGCGCGGTGAGACCGCCGAGGATGAAGGTGACGAGCAGTCCGGTCCGGCGGGCGGCCGACAGGGGCGCGTCCGTAAGCGGTGCGGGGACGGCGACGGAGACGGAGGGCGGGACGGGGGACGTCGGGACGGGGGAGGGCTGGGTGGGCGACGACTTCTGCGCGGGCGCCGCGGGGCCTCTCTCCGGCATACGGAACTCCAGTCTTCTTCTCTTGTGTTCGCACCCCCTGGCAGCCCCATGTTCTCAGCAATCGGAACGTCCCGGGACCGGTCGCCGATGTGACGTAGCCTGCGGGCCCATGAGCGCACGTGAGAAGAAGATCGCCGTGGTCACCGGAGCGGGCTCGGGGATCGGCCGGTCCGTGGCCCTCACCCTCGCCGCCGCCGGCTGGGCGGTGGCCGCGACCGGACGCCGGACCGAGCCCCTGGAGGAGACGGCCCGCGCCGCCGCCCGGGCCGCCGACGCCTCCGGCGACCCGGCCGACGTGCTGTGCGTACCCGCCGACGTGAGCGATCCGGACGACGTGGCCGCGCTGTTCGGGACCGTCCACGGGCACTACGGGCGGATCGACCTGCTCTTCAACAACGCGGGCACCTTCGGACCGGCCGGCGTCGCGCTGGAGGACATCAGCTACGAGGCCTGGCGCTCGGTGGTCGACGTCAACCTCACCGGATCCTTCCTCTGCGCCCAGGCGGCCTTCCGGGTGATGAAGGCCCAGGACCCGCAGGGCGGCCGCATCATCAACAACGGCTCCCTCTCCGCGCACGTCCCGCGGCCGCACTCGATCGCCTACACCGCGACCAAGCACGCGATGACGGGCCTGACCAAGTCGCTGTCGCTGGACGGGCGCCCGTACGGCATCGCCTGCGGGCAGATCGACATCGGCAACGCGGCCACCGAGATGACCGAGCGGATGCAGACCGGAATCATGCAGGCCCACGGGCAGCTCGCGGTGGAGCCCGTGATGGACGCGGCCGACGTGGCGCGCACCGTCCTGCACATGGCGCAGCTGCCGCTCGGAGCGAACGTGCAGTTCGCGACGGTCATGGCGACCGCGATGCCCTACATCGGGCGCGGCTGACCGGTTCCGGCCCGGGCCCGCCCGCCCGGCCCGTTTCGAGCCCGGATCCGGTCCGGCCCGTTTCGAGCCCGGGTCCGGTCCGGGTCCGCACCGGGAATGCGGGCCCGGGGGCCCGGGTTGAGGCGAGCATGACCGACGTGCTGCGTTACACCGCGTTCTCCGAAGACCCCGCCGGCGGCAACCCCGCGGGAGTCGTGCTCGACGCGACCGGCCTCGACGAGGCCGCCATGCTGGAGATCGCCGCCCGGCTGAACTACAGCGAGACCGCCTTCCTCACCGCCCCGCCCGAGGGTCTCGGCGGCGCGGAGGGCCGGGCCTTCACCGTGCGCTACTTCAGCCCCAAGGCCGAGGTCCCCTTCTGCGGGCACGCCACCGTGGCCACCGCGGTGGCGCTCGGCGAGCGGATCGGTCCCGGCGAGCTGGTCTTCTCGACCCGGGCGGGCACCGTCCCGGTCTCGGTGACCCGGGGGGACGGGGGCGCCCTGCGGGCCACCCTGACCAGCGTCGAACCGCACACCGAGGACCTGGATCCGGCCGACCTCGCCGAGGCGCTGGCCGCGCTCGACTGGCCGGCCGCCGACCTGGACCCGCGGTTCCCGCCGCGGATCGCCTACGCCGGAGCCCGCCACCTGGTGCTCGGAGCGGCCACCCGGGCCCGGCTCGCCGACCTCGACTACGACTTCGCCCGGCTGGAGGCGCTGATGCGGCGCCTGGAGCTCACCACCGTCCAGCTCGTGCACCGCGCGGGTCCCGCCGAGTTCCACGTACGGGACCCCTTCCCGGTCGGCGGCGTCGTCGAGGACCCGGCGACCGGCGCCGCCGCGGCGGCCTTCGGGGCGTACGCGCGCGAGCTCGGCCTGGTCCCGGCCGACTCCGTGCTCACCCTCCACCAGGGCGCGGACATGGGCCGCCCCGGTCTTCTGACGGTGGAACTGCGCGCGGACGATCCGCGGGTCCGCGTGGGCGGCGCGGGCGTGCGCATCCCGTCATGAGGCGTCCCGTCGGGCATCCCGACCCGCGACCGGTCGCGCGCCCCGGGCTCCGGACCGAGATCCACGAGGCCCTGCCCGCCGGGCTCGCCGCGCAGGTGGCGGCCCTGGAGGAGGAGGCGTGGCCCGGGGCGGCCGCCGGACACGATCCGGCGCTCGCGCCGAAGACGGTGGTCCTGCTCGACGGGAGCGGGAACGTCACCGCCTCGCTGGCGCTGCTGTACAAGCCGGTCCGGTGCGAGGACGGGCGCACGTACCGTGCGGCCGGGCTGAGCGGGGTGGTCACCCGGGCCGGACTGCGGGGCCGCGGCCACGGAGCCCGGCTCGTGGCCGCGGCCCGGGCCGCGCTCGCCGCGGACCCGGCGGTGGACCTCGCGCTGTTCAGCTGCGACCGGGCACTGGCCCCGTTCTACGAGGCCGCCGGCTTCGAGGTGCTTCCCGGCACCGTCCTGGTCGGCGGCACCCCGGCCGATCCGCTGGCCACGGACGCCCCGGGCTTCGACAAGCTCGTCCTGGCGGCGTTCTTCACCACGGACGGCGGGGACGGCGGAAGCGGCGGGGACGGCGGGAACGGTGAAGGCCGCACGGACGGGGTCCGTGCGGCCTTCACCGGCGTTCGGGTACCGCTCCACCCGGGGACGGTGGACCGGCTGTGGTGATCAGGAGCGGGTCGGCTCCGGCTTCGGGTCCTGCTCGGCCTTGGTGCGGCGGATCACCGACGGGGCCAGGAACAGCGCGAGCACCGGGATCAGATAGGCCAGCCACACCACGAGCTGGAGCACCGTCGGGTCCGGCTGGAAGTTCAAGGTGCCCTTCAGCAGGGTCCCGTACCAGCTGTCCGGCGGGACCGCCGCGCTGATGTCGAAGGCCTTGGTGCCCAGCCCCGGCAGGAAGTCCGCCTCCTGCAGGTCGTGCACCCCGTACGCGAGCACGCCCGCGGCGACGACGACCAGCATGCCGCCGGTCCAGGTGAAGAACTTCGACAGGTTGATCTTCAGCGCACCCCGGTAGAACAGCCAGCCCAGCAGGATCGCGGACCCGATGCCGAGCAGTACGCCGATCAGCGGGCCCGTGCCGTTGCCGGCCGCGTGCACCGAGCGCCACACGAACAGCGAGGTCTCCAGGCCCTCCCGGCCGACGGCCAGGAACGCGGTGGTCACCAGCGCGCCGGTGCCCATCGCGAGCGCCGCGTCGAGCTTGCCCTGGAGCTCGGACTTCAGGTGACGCGCGGTGCGCTTCATCCAGAAGACCATCCAGGTCACCAGGCCGACCGAGATGATCGACAGGGAGCCGCCGATGGCCTCCTGCGCCTTGAAGGTCAGTTCCTGGGTGCCGAACTCGAGGCCCGCGCCGAAGGCCAGCGACAGCGCGGCGGCCAGGCCGACGCCCAGCCACAGCGGTGCCAGCTTGTCCTTGTTGCCGGTCTTCACCAGGTAGGCGATGAGGATGCAGACGACGAGGCTGGCTTCCAGCCCCTCGCGCAGCCCGATCAGATAGTTGCTGAACACTTCGGTTCTCCCGGTCCTACGCGAACAGCGTCCGGCCCCACCAGTCGTCCTTGTCGCGGACGCCCGGCGGGACGGCGAAGACGGCCGAACCCACGTGCTGGATGTATTCGTTGAGCGCGTCGTTCTTCGACAGGCGCCGCTGGATCGGCACGAAGCCCTTGCGGACGTCGCGCTGGTAGGCGAGGAAGAACAGGCCCGCGTCGAGCCGGCCCAGTCCGTCCGTGCCGTCGGTGAAGGAGTAGCCGCGGCGCAGGATCGTCGCGCCGTCGTTGGTGTCCGGGTGCGCGAGGCGGACGTGCGCGTCCGGCTTCATCGCCTTCAGGAACGGCTCGTCGCGCTCCTTGGGCTTGCCGACCGGGGCGCCCTCGCCCTTGTCGCGGCCGAAGATGTCCTCCTGCTCACCGAGCGGAGTGCGGTCCCAGGTCTCGATGTTCATCCGGATGCGGCGGGCCACCAGGTACGACCCGCCGGTCAGCCAGTCGCTGCCGTCGCCCGCGCCGACCCACACGTGCTTGTCCAGCGCCGCGCCGTCGGTGCCCGAGACGTTCCGGGTGCCGTCCTTGAAGCCCATCATGTTGCGCGGGGTCTGCGCGTCCGGGGTGGTGGACGAGGTCTTGCCGAAGCCGAGCTGCGACCAGCGCACCGCGGTCTTGCCGAAGCCGATGCGGGCGAGCTGGCGGATGGCGTGGACCGCGACCTGCGGGTCGTCGGCGCAGGCCTGGACGCACAGGTCGCCGCCCGAGCGGGCCGGGTCGAGGTTGTCGCCGGGGAAGGGCTCCAGGTCCACCAGGGCCTCGGGGCGCTTGCCCTCCAGGCCGAAACGGTCCTTGGCGAACAGGCCGGGACCGAAGCCGATGGTCAGGGTGAGGCGGGAGGCCTTCAGGCCCAGGGCCTCGCCCGTGTCGTCCGGCGGGGCCTCCGGGAGGCCGCCGTAGCCGCCCTCGCCGACCGGGTGACCGGCCGTCATCAGCCGGGCCGCCTCGGTCCAGTCCTTGAGGAGCTTGATCAGCTCGCCGCGGTCCTTCGTCTTCACGTCGAAGGCCGCGAAGTGCAGGCGGTCCTGGACGGCGCTGGCGATACCGGCCTGGTGCTCACCGTGGAAGGCCACGGCCGCCCCGGCGGAGGCCGCCGAGACCATGTCCGATTCCTTGGAAAGCGCCAGGGCCGTGCCGCCGGCCGCGGCGGCGCCGAGCGCGAGGCCCGCACCGCCCCAGCCGAGGACGGAGCGCCGCGAGGGCGCGCCCTTGGTCTGCCCCTGCGCGGACGCCCCTTCGGGTCCCTGCTCGGGGGTCTGCTCGGACACTGACTCGGTCATCCGGGTCTCCCGCCTGCTCTGCCGTTACCGGAATTACTTCGCGACCGCGGCGGCCAGCTTCGAGAGCGGCTCGGCCAGCGCGTTGACGCCGTCCGAGAGCTCCTTGCGCTCCGCCTCGCCGACCTGGTCGTACGCGGTGTACTCGTAGGCGGCCTTGTTCGGGCGGTACTTCTCCAGCAGGTTGTTCAGGGCCGCGAACTGCTTGTCCAGCTCGGCGGAGAGCGCGGGGTCGTTCTTCGAGGTGATCGGCTTGAGCAGCTCGTACGCCTTCTCCGCGCCCTCGACGTTGGCCTTGAAGTCGACCAGGTCGGTGTGGGAGTAGCGCTCTTCCTCGCCCGTCACCTTGCCGGTGGCGACCTCGTCGAGGAGCTCCTTGGCGCCGTTCGCCATCGAGGTGGGGGTGATCTCCGCCTGGCCGACCTTCTTCTGCCATTCGGTCAGGTCGGCGATCAGGGTGTCGGCGAGCTTCTTGTCCGCGTCGTCGATCTTGTTGTCGGCGAAGAGGGACTTCTCCAGCTTGTGCCAGCCGGTCCAGTCCTGGCCCGGCTCCAGGCCGTCCTCGCGGACGTCGACCTTCGGGTCGATGTCGCCGAAGGACTCGGCGACCGGCTCGGTGCGCTCCCAGCCGATGCGCGAGGGCGCGTACGCCTTCTTCGCGGCCTCGACGTCGCCGGCCTTGACCGCGTCCGCGAAGGCCTGCGCCTTGGGCATGGTCTCGTCGGCCTGCTCCTGCACGTACTTGCGGTACGAGGCGACCGCGGCGTCGGCCTCGGGGCTGCGCTTCTCGGTGCCGCCCTTGCCGGTGGCCGTGACCTCCTGGCGGATGCCGTCGCCCTTCATACCGGGCTTGCAGGCGATCTCGTAGGTGCCCGCCTTGAGCTCGGCGGTGATGCTGGCCTTGGTGCCGGCGCCGATGTTCTCGCGCTCGGCGACGATGCGGTCGTCCGGGAAGAGGACGTAGAGCTCGGTGACCTTGGAGCCCTTGTTCTCGACCTCGAAGACGACCTTGCCCGCGGGGAACTCCTTGGCGGAGACCTCGCAGGCGGTGTCGGAGGCCGCCACGCGGATCGTGCCGTCGCCGGACGCGTCGCTCTTCTCGGAGCAGCCGGTGACCGCGGAGAGGGCGGCCACCACGGCGGCCGCGGTGACGACGGTGAGGCGGGCGGGACGCATAGAGGGCTCCTGGCAGTCTGGCGTTCGGCAGACGACCGCCCCGATCAGGTGGGGGCGGCCGGGTGAGGCGGACCTAACTTAACCGAGGCTTACCTCACCCATACCCACACGTCCAGTGATTCAGGCCACATGTTCGGCCGCCGGACACGAGGCCGTCACGGCCGTCCCATCGAATTCCCAAGGAATCGTCAAGTGGAGGTCAATCCTCCGTGACGGACGGTGTCGGCTCAGTCCCGGCGCGCGGGTGCGGGAGCATCTCCGGCGCCATCGCGCCGACGCCAGCGCCGGCGCGGTCTTCGCGGCGCGCAGGCGCGAAGGGCCCGGAGCTGAGCCGTGCTTCAATGCCCGCGTGAACGATCTCGACGTCCTGAGGGTCTTCTGCGCGGGTGACGGCGGCCACGGCAACCGGCTCGGCGTCGTACGCGACGGCCGGACCTGCCCCGACGACGCGTCCCGGCAGGCGCTGGCCGCCGAACTGGGCTACAGCGAGACGGTGTTCGTCGACGACCCCGAGCGCGGGGTCGTCGACATCCGCACGCCCGGAACCCGGATGTCCTTCGCCGGGCACCCGTTGGTCGGAGTCGCGTGGCTGCTCGACATCGAGGAGCTCCGGCCCCCAGTGGGCGCCGTATGGGCGCGCGACGACGGGGAGTTCACCTGGATCACCGCCCGGCCCGAATGGGTCGAGGGCAAGCGCACCGAACAGTACGCGGACGCCGCCGAGGTGGAGGCGCTGCCGGCTCCGCCGCCGGGCGAGGGCTGGCTGTACGCGTGGGCGTGGGAGGACGAGGCCGCGGGCCGGATCCGGGCCCGCGGTTTCCCCCGCCGCCCCGACGGGGTGATCACCGAGGACGAGGCCACCGGCTCGGCGGCGATCCTGCTGACGGCCGAGCTGAACCGGGCCCTGAACATCACCCAGGGCGCGGGCTCCCAGATCCTCACGGCCCCCGGCCCGGACGGCACGATCGAGATCGGCGGCCGCGTCCGCTTCGACCCGGACGGCGCCCCGGTGCGCGGGCTGGATCCGCGTGCGGGGGCCGCAGCCGAGTAAGGGGGCGGCCGGAACTGCTGACGCGGGCCGGAGCTGCTGGCGCGGGCCGGAACGGCTGACGCCTGAGGGGGGGGGGGCGGGGGGGGGCCCCCCCCCCCCCCCCCACCCCCCCCCCCCCCCACCCCCCCCCCCCCGCGGGGCAAAAAGCCCCCACAACCGCACACACACACCCAGAAAAAAAAC
>NZ_JBSGWY010000006.1:30508-43522 GCF_053609145.1 Streptomyces sp. NPDC054961
GGGGGGGGGGGGGCGCGCGGGGGGGGGGGGGGGGGGGGGTGGGGGGGGGGGGGGGCCGGGCGGGGGGCGGGGGGGGGGGCGGGCGCGCGCCCCCCCCCCCCCCCTCCTCACCCGTCACGCCCGCCGCAGGCGCTACGCGCTCAGGGGGAACTGCTCGCCCAGCTCGCGGAACACCGACCCGTTGAAGTCGAAGGCGCGCTTGCACTCGTCGATGATGCGCTGCTTCTCCAGATCGTCCGCGGCGATCGCGTCCAGCAGGTCGCGGTAGGTCCGCTTGAACGCCGCCGGGTTGGAGATGTCGGCGAAGACGTAGAAGCGGACGCCGTCGCCCTTGCGCGCGAAGCCCCAGGTCCGCTCCGCCTTGTCGCGGATGATCTGGCCGCCGGAGAGATCGCCCAGATAGCGGGTGTAGTGGTGGGCGACGTACCCGCCCGGCCAGGAGGCCGCGCACTCGGCCACGCGGGCCGCGTACGCCTCGGTCGAGGGCAGCGCCACCAGTGTCTCGCGCCAGCGCGGACCCCGCAGGTGGGCGAGGTCGCGCTCGATCTCGGCCACGCGCATCAGCTCGGGCCGTACGAACGGCCCGGCCACCGCGTCGTCCTTGAGGGCCTCGGCGGCGTCCTCCAGGGCCCGGTACACGAACCACAGCTGTTCGGTGTAGCGCGCGTACGCGTCCACTCCGAGCCGGCCGCCGAGCAGGTCGCTCATGAAGGTCGAGGTCTCGGCCTCGGTGTGCTGCTCGTGCGAGGCGACACGGATGACGGTCGAGAAGGCGTCCAAGGCGGACCTCCGGGACATCGGAAGAAAAGGGGGAGGCGGGTGTGGCAGCCGCGCCGCCCCACCCGATCCTCCTGCTTAGGTTTACCTAAGTCAATGTGTTCCCGACGCCCTGTCGGTAAAAACCTCCGGGCCGTGATGCGTCCGGATTCAGGGCAGCGTCAGGATCTCCGCCCCGGTGTCCGTGACCACCAGTGTGTGCTCGAACTGCGCGGTGCGCTTGCGGTCCTTCGTGACGACCGTCCAGCCGTCCTCCCACATGTCGTACTCGTGGGTGCCCAGGGTCAGCATCGGCTCGATGGTGAAGGTCATCCCGGGCTCGATGACGGTGGTCGCGTGCGGGCTGTCGTAGTGCGGGACGATCAGGCCGGAGTGGAAGGACGAGTTGATTCCGTGGCCGGTGAAGTCGCGGACCACGCCGTAGCCGAAGCGCTTCGCGTACGACTCGATGACCCGGCCGATGATGTTGATCTGGCGGCCCGGCCTGACGGCCTTGATGGCCCGGTTCAGGGCCTCCCGGGTGCGCTCCACGAGCAGCCGGGACTCCTCGTCCACGTCTCCGCAGAGGTACGTGGCGTTGTTGTCCCCGTGGACCCCGCCGATGTACGCGGTCACGTCGAGGTTCACGATGTCGCCGTCCCGCAGGACGGTCGAGTCGGGGATCCCGTGGCAGATGACCTCGTTGACCGAGGAGCACAGGGACTTGGGGAAGCCGCGGTAGCCCAGCGTCGAGGGATAGGCGCCGTGATCGCACATGTAGGCGTGGGCCACCCGGTCCAGCTCGTCGGTGGTCACCCCCGGCGCGATCAGCTTGGCGGCCTCTTCCATCGCCTGGGCGGCGATCCGGCCGGCGATGCGCATGGCCTCGATCGTCTCGGGCGTCTGCACCTCCGGACCGGTGTACGGCGTGGGTGCGGGCTTGCCCACGTACTCGGGCCGGCGGATGTTTCCGGGAACGGAACGGACGGGGGTGAGCTCGCCTGGTACGAGCAGCGACTGGCCAGACATGCAAGCGAGTGTATCGAGCGGGTATGGGGCAGCATGGCGGCAGAGAGCGACGGAGAGAGGAGCCCGAGGACGATGGCCCTGTTCAAGAAGCGCCAGGTGGGCAAACCGGGCGAGTGGTACTACTGCCTGGTCCACAAAAAGGTCGAGGAAGGCCCCGAGTGCCCGGCGAAGGACCGTTTCGGTCCTTACGCGACGCCGGACGAGGCCACGCACGCCATGGAGACGGCGCAGGAGCGCAACCTCGAATGGCAGAACGACCCCCAGTGGAACGACAAGACCCGCGAGGAAGACGGAACCGCTCCCTAGCCCCGGGGCGGCCCGCGGCTACCAGCGGCTGGGCGGCGGCGCGGTCAGCTGATCGGCCAGCCGCGCCAGCCGGTCCCGCAAGCGCCGCGTCCCGCGCTGCGCGGGCAGGCTGTTCTCCCCGGCCGCCGCGCTGACCAGGTGCTGCACGGTGTCCAGATCCAGCTCGGCGGCGCCCCCGGGCACCGACAGTGCCTCGTGCGCGAGCGTTCCGAGATCCGGATCCCCGCCGTCCAGGGACAGGACGGTCGCCCCCGCGCGCCGGGCATCGTGGACCCGCTCCAGGAGCCCCTCGCCGGGCTGCTCCGGAGCCACCACCAGCACGGTGTGCCCGCGCCGGGCGGCCTCCAGCCGGGTCAGGCCGACCGAGAGGTGCGGGGCGTCGCCCGGCAGTACGTGGTGCCGTACGAGCGTGGGCGCCAGCTCGGGCAGTCCGGACCAGGCGGCCTCGTCGACCAGGTGCGCGGCCATGTGCCAGGGCTCGTACAGCTCGGTCCCCACGAGCAGCAGGTTCCCGCCGGCCGGCACGACGGACCGCCGCAGCGTCCCGGCGAAGCGGCGCGCGGCGCCGGGCCACTCCGTACCGGCGAGCACCTCGCGCAGCAGCGCGACTCTCACGGCATCCATACCGGCATCCTGCCGCAGGGAAGGGACATAAGGGAGCCGTTCCCTCCGAACGCCCCCCTTCCGCACCCGCGTCCCACCCCCGCGTGCCGGCGACCTCACACCCCGCGCGCATTCGACTCTGCCGGTCCCGGCGTTACCCTCGCCCCCATGACCTCCACAGACAGCACCCAGCAGCCCCCCGCGAAGGCTCCCGCCAAGGACCCGTGGGACCTCCCCGACGTCTCCGGCCTCGTCGTGGGCGTTCTCGGCGGCACCGGCGACCAGGGCCGCGGCCTCGCCTACCGGCTCGCCCGGGCCGGCCAGAAGGTGATCATCGGATCCCGTGCCGCCGACCGCGCGCGGACCGCCGCCGAAGAGCTCGGCCTCGGGGTGGAGGGTGCGGACAACTCCGAGTGCGCGCGCCGCAGCGACATCGTGATCATCGCGGTGCCGTGGGAGGGCCACGCCAAGACCCTGGAAGCGCTGCGCGAGGACCTCGCGGGCAAGCTCGTGGTCGACTGCGTCAACCCGCTCGGCTTCGACAAGCAGGGCGCGTACGCCCTTCAGGTCGAAGAGGGCAGCGCGGCCCAGCAGGCCGCCGCCCTGCTCCCGGACTCCCGGGTCACGGCGGCCTTCCACCACCTCTCGGCGGTCCTCCTCCAGGACGAGTCGATCGAGGAGATCGACACCGACGTGATGGTCCTCGGCGAGGTCCGCGCCGACACGGACATCGTCCAGGCCCTCGCCGCCCGCATCCCGGGCATGCGCGGCGTCTTCGCCGGCCGCCTGCGCAACGCCCACCAGGTCGAATCCCTGGTGGCCAACCTCATCTCCACCAACCGCCGCTACAAGGCCCACGCGGGCCTGCGCATCACGGACGTCTAGCCCGACCGCCCGGCCCGGCCCCGGCTCCCGGCCGCCCGGCCCCTCGCGGGGGCCGGCCCGGCCGGGGGAACGCACAGCCGGTCAGACGCGGCGCCCCGAACGCCCCTCGGCCGAGCGGGACAGACCACGAGAAAGTGGAAAACGGCCGGACGGGACCACGCGCGGGCATGGGGGACACTGGAGGGGCTTGAACCGCTTCAGTGCCTCCGAGGAGCTTCAGACATGCCCCGCCTTGCCGTCTTCTCCATCGTCCTCTGCGTCCTCGCGACGGCCGCGGCCGTCGTCTCCTTCGTGGAGGGCAGCCTGCTCGGGATCGTCTGGGTGCTGATGGCCGGCGTCACGTCGAACATGGCCTGGTTCTACGTGCGCAGGGCGAAGGTCGAGAAGGCGCGCAACGCCGTCTAGTTCCGGCAGGGGCCGCCCGGTTCCCGTCCGTTCGTTCCGGTCAGATCCGGGTCGGTCCCGTCAGACCCGGTCCGGTCCCGTCAGATCCCGTCGGCGGTCGTGCAGTAGCCGCTGGTCTCCTGCCAGAAGCGGTAGAGGTCGCGGCCGCAGTAGCTCTCCAGGTCGCTCACGCCCAGGGCGGACATCAGTCCGTCCACCACGCCGAAGAAGTACGCGTTGACCTCCGGGATCCACAGCAGCGCGAAGACGGCCAGCAGCCCGAACGGGGCCAGCGGCGCCACCTCGCGGCGGATCCGGTGGGACAGCCAGGGCTCGATGATGCCGTAGCCGTCGAGGCCCGGGACCGGCAGGAAGTTCAGGATCGCCGCCGAGACCTGGAGGAAGGCGAGGAAGGCGAGCGCGAAGCGGAACGCCAGCGGGACCCCGTCGAGGGCGTCGAGCCAGAACGGGGCCGTGCAGACGGCCGCGAAGGCCACGTTCGTCAGCGGGCCGGCCGCCGAGATGAGGCTGTGCCGCCAGCGGCCCTCGATCCGGTCGCGCTCGATGTACACCGCGCCGCCGGGCAGACCCAGGCCGCCCATGATCACGAAGATCACCGGCAGGACGATGCTGAGCAGCGCGTGCGTGTACTTGAGCGGGTTCAGGGTCAGGTAGCCCTTGGCCCCGACGCTGAGGTCGCCGCTGTGCAGGGCGGTGCGGGCGTGCGCGTACTCGTGGAGGCAGAGGGAGACGATCCACGCCGCCGTGACGAACAGGAAAACGGCCAGGCCGGTGCTGGCCGAATACCCCGTCCACACGGCCCACCCCGTCACCGCCATGACGGCGAAGATGCCGAGGAACACGGAACTGATCCGCTGCTCGCTGCGGTCGTGGCTACGGTTGCGGTACCCCAGGCGATCCATACCGGGAACCTACCTTGCGAAAACACGGCGGCGGAGGGGCCCCCGGTACGGAGACAATGGGCCGGTGCGTTACGCGATTTTCGGGATCACCCAAGCCATAGACGACGACGGGAGCACCGTCCCCGTCGGCGGTGCGCGGCTGCGCGCGCTCCTGACCGCGCTCGCGCTGCGGCCGGGACGGGCGGTGCCGACGGCCTCGCTCGTCGCGCAGGTGTGGGACGGGGACCCGCCGGCCGATGCCGTCGCGGCGCTCCAGGCCCTGGTGGGACGGCTGCGACGGGCACTGGGGCACGCGGCCGTGCGGTCGGGGGAGGACGGCTACCAGCTCGTCGCCGCCAAGGACGACGTCGACCTGTACCGCTTCGAGCGGCTGGTCGGGGCGGGAGCCGCGGCCGGCTCCCCGGCCGAAGCGGCCGCCCTGTACGAGGAGGCCCTCGCCCTGTGGAGCGGCGAGCCGCTGAGCTCCCTGCCCGGCTCGCAGGCGCGGGCCGCCCGCTGGAAGGCGCTGCGGACGGACGCGCGCCGGGGCCGCTGGGAGGCGGCGCTGGCGCTGGGCGAGGCGGAGCGGGCCCTGCCCGAGCTGACCGCGCTGTGCGCGGGCCTGCCCCTGGACGAGCCGCTGCAGGCCCTGCGCATCCGGGCCCTGCGGGACGCGGGGCGGCCGGCGGAGGCGCTGGCCGCCTTCGAAGAGGTCCGGCGCGGCCTGGCCGCCCGGCTGGGCACCACCCCGGGCCCCGCCCTCCGTACCCTCCACGCCGCCCTCCTCACCCCACCCGACGACGCCGACATCGACGCCGCCGTCGACGCTGCCAACGAGGCCACCGCCACCGCCACGGCCCCCGCCACCGAGGCCGCCACCCCCTCCCACCCGGTCACGACCTCCCGGGTCGCCCCTCCCGCCCCCACGTCCGCCGCGCACACGGCCACCCCGGGCGACGCGCACCGGCCGCCGCGGCCCGCACCCCCCGAGGCCGCCGGCCTCAGCCCCGACCCGGCCGCCGGTCCCGACCCGGCCGCCGGCCCCCGCCCCGGCCCGGCCGCCGACCCCGGCGCCGCCGCGGGTACCGGCCCCCAGGAAGGTTTCGCCGCGACACAAGGCCACGTACCGCCCGGGCAGGGCAATCTGCGGGCCCGGCTGACGACCTTCGTCGGGCGCGAGGACGACATCCGGGTCATCGGGGACGACCTCGCGCGGGCGCGGCTCGTCACGCTCCTCGGACCCGGCGGAGCCGGGAAGACGAGGCTGTCGCAGGAGGCCGCCGAGGCGCACGCCGGGGGCACGTGGCCCGACGGGGTGTGGCTCGTGGAACTGGCTCCCGTGGACGACCCCGAGGACGTGGCCGAGGCGGCCCTCGCCGCGCTCGGCGCCCGCGAGACCAAGCTGCGCGGCGCCTCCGCCGAGGAACTGCGCGCGCTCACCGAACGGGGCGGGGACAGTTCCCTCGACCGCCTCGCGGAGCACTGCGCGCGGCGCCGCCTGCTGCTGGTCCTCGACAACTGCGAGCACGTCATCGGGGCCGCCGCCGTCCTCGCCGACCACCTCCTCACGCACTGCCCCGGCGTGCAGATCCTCGCCACGAGCCGCGAACCCCTCGGCGTGCCCGGGGAGACGCTGCGCCCCGTGGAGCCGCTGCCCGACCCCGTGGCGCTGCGGCTGCTCGAAGACCGGGGCTCCGCCGCCCGGGCCGGGTTCCGCGTCGACGAGGATCCGGCCGCCGCCGTCGAGATCTGCCGCCGCCTGGACGGGATGCCGCTCGCGATCGAGCTGGCCGCCGCCCGGCTGCGCCTGCTGACGCCGCGCCAGATCGCCGACCGCCTCGACGACCGGTTCCGGCTGCTGACCGGCGGGAGCCGTACCGTCCTGCCCCGCCAGCAGACCCTGCGCGCGGTCGTCGACTGGTCCTGGGACCTCCTCGACGGGTCCGAGCGCGCCGTCCTGCGCCGCCTCTCCGTCTTCGCGGGCGGCTGCGACCTCGAAGCCGCCGAAGCCGTCTGCGCCGATGCCGGGGACCGGGCGGAGACGGCCGTCACCGCCGGAGCGGTCGACGTGGTCGACACCGTCGACGTCGCCGGACTCCTCGGCTCCCTCGTCGACAAGTCCCTCGTCGTCGCCGCCCCCGACGCGGCCGGCAGCGCCATGCGCTACCGACTCCTGGAGACCGTCGCCGAGTACGCCGCCGAGCGGCTCACCGAGGCCGGCGGCGACCGCGCCGCCACCGAGCGCCGCCACCTCACGCACTACCGCGAACTCGTCCGCGGGCTCGAGCCGCTGCTCCGTGGCCACGGCCAGCGCGCGGCCGCCGACCGGATCGCCACCGAGTACGAGAACCTCCGTACGGCCTTGCGCCGCGCCGTCGCCGCACAGGACGTCGGCGAGGTGCTCTGCCTCGTCCACTCCCTCGTCTGGTACTGGCAGATGCACGACCTGCGCGTCGAGCTCCGCCACTGGTCCGGAGCCGCCGCGGCCCTCGGCCCCGACCCCTTCGCCCCGCCCGTCCAGCCCGCCGCGCCCGTCTACGAGCGGGTCGTCGACACGCCCCCGCCCTACGAGGGCGAGCTGCTCACCGAGGCCTGGCGCGGCATCCAGGTCATGTGCCTGGCCGCCCGGGACCAGACGGACCTCGACTGGTCCAGCCCGGGGATCCGGGCCCAGGTCGACGCCATGATCACCGCCTACCGTCCGGGGCTGCCGCAGACCTGCCGGGCGCCCGGGGTCCTGTGGGTCTACGCCGTGATGATCGCGGGGGAGCCGGGGCTGCTGCGCGACGTCATCCAGAAGACCGTGGAGACCGCCCGCGGGCTCGGCTACCGCTGGGAGCTCGCCTCCGCCCTCCAACTGCGCGCCAACGTGCTGGCCAACCGCGCCGACTGGGCCGGCGACGCCTCCCGCGACGCCGAGGAGAGCCTGGCGATCTTCCGCGAGCTCGGTGACGACTGGGGCTGCGCCGAGGCGCTCTCCGCACGCGCCGAGGCCCTGGAGAAGAGCGGCGAGTACGCCCGGGCCGCCGGGGACTACCGGGCCGCGATCGAACACGCCCGGCTGCTCGGCGCCAAGGCCCAGGTCATGGTGTTGCAGGTGCGGATGGCCGGGACGCTCGTCGAGGACGGCCACGTCGAGGAGGCGGAGGAGATCCTGAACGGCCTCCTTCCCGGCGTCGAGAACATCGGCAACGAGGCCAGGCCCGTCGCCCGGATGGTCCTCGCCGGCGTCTACGGCCGCACCGGCCGCGTCGCGGAGGCCCGCGCGCAGCTCGAGTCCCTGCGCGAGGAGTTCGCGCTCGGGGCCTACGCCATCTTCGACGGGGTCATCCTCGGCACGATGGCGTGGCTCGACAACGAGGAGGGCAAGTTCGAGGACGCCCTCGTCCTGGTCCGCCAGGCCCTGGAGCGCGCCCACGACCTGCTCGCCCTGCTGATCGCCCCTCAGCTCCCGGCCGTGCACCTGCTGACGGCGGCCGTCTCGCACGCCGGGGTCGGCGGTCCGCACCGGGCGTACGAAGCCGCGCGGCTGATCGGGGCCTACCGTGCGCTGCTGCCGCCCCGCCACTTCCCGGTCACCACGGAGCGCGCCGACGTCGAGCGGGCCGAACGGCTGGCCCGGGCCGCGCTCGGCGACGCCGCGTACGAGGCGGCGTACGCCGAAGGCGGCCGCCTCTCCCAGGAGGAGGCCGCCGCCCTCGTCTGATCCGGTCCCTGCTGTACCACGGCCCGTCCGGGACGCGATCCGGACGGGCCGCCCCGATCAGGTCTTCTGGCGGAACTTGCGGACGGCGAGCGGCATGGTGACCGCCGTGATGGCCGCGGACCAGGCGAGGGTCATCCACACGGAGTGGGCGACCGGGCCGCCGTTGATCAGGCCGCGCGCCGCGTCGGCCAGGTTGGACAGCGGGTTGTAGTCGGTGAAGGACTGGAGCCAGCCGGGCATCGTGGACGGCGGGGCGAAGATGGAGCTGCCGAACTGCAGCGGCATCAGGACCAGCATCGCCATGCCCTGGACGGCCTGCGCCGTCTTCATGGTCAGGCCGAGCAGGATGAAGATCCACATCAGCGAGGCGCCGAAGACCGCCGACAGGCCGATGGAGAGGAACAGCTCCAGCACCGAGGTCTTGATCGACAGGCCGAGGATGAAGCCGACGGTGAGCAGGATCCCGATCGCGACCATCATGCGGCCGAGCTCGACCACGATCTTGGCGAGGAGCACGGAGGACCGGGCGATCGGCATGGACCGGAAGCGGTCCATCACGCCCTTCTTGAAGTCGTCGTTGACTCCGGTGCCCACCGCCATGGCGATGTTCATGCCCATCATGGCCATCAGGCCGGGCACCACGTAGTTGACGTACTCCGCCTGGTTGCCCTTGCCGGAGATCGCGCCGCCGAAGACGAACACGAACAGCAGCGTGAAGATGATCGGCATGAACAGGACGTCGAACATCGACTCGGGGTCCTGCTTGATCTGCAGGGTGTTGCGGCGGACCAGGGCGCCGATGTGCCGCAGGTTGCCCCGCAGGCCGATCCGGCCGTCGTCGACGGCCGTCCGCCGCTGCTCCGGGGCGGCCGCGGGACTGGTGGGCTTCGTCGTGGTTACGGTGCTCATGCCGCGACCTCCTCGGTCTGCTCGGTGGGAAGGCCCGAAGGCGTGGCGTCCTCGGGCGAGGAGGGCTTCTGGCCGGTGATGGACAGGAACACCTCGTCGAGGCTGGGCAGGTAGGTGCCGAGGTCGGCGATCTGGTACCCACGGGTGGCCAGCAGGCCGACCACGGCGGTCAGCTGCTCGTCGCTCAGGATCGGGACGAGCAGCACGCCCTCGTCCGGCACGGCCTGGGAGCCGGCCACCCCGTCCAGCCCGGCCTCCGCGAGCGAGCGGGCCATGCCCGGCAGGTCGGCGGCGGAGACGGGACGGATCTTCAGCGTGCGGCCGCCGACCCGGGCCTTGAGGTCGTCGACCTTGCCGTTGGCGATGACCCGGCCCCGGTCGATGATCGTCAGCTCGCTGGCGAGCTGCTCGGCCTCTTCCATGTACTGGGTGGTGAGCAGGACGGTGGCGCCCTCGGCGACCATCCGCTGCACCTCGTCCCACACCTCGTTGCGGGTGCGGGGGTCCAGGCCCGTGGTGGGCTCGTCCAAGTACAGGACGGCCGGGCGGCCGATCATGGAGGCGGCCAGGTCGAGCCGGCGGCGCATGCCGCCGGAGTAGTGCATCGCGGCCTTCTTCGCGGCCTCCGTCAGGGAGAACCGCTCCAGCAGCTCGTCGGCGCGCGACCGGGCGTCCTTGCGGGACAGGTCCAGCAGCCGGCCGATCATGTAGAGGTTCTCCCAGCCGGAGAGCTTCTCGTCGACCGAGGCGTACTGGCCGGTCAGCCCTATGGTGCGGCGCAGCTGCCGGGGCTGGCGGACCACGTCGTAGCCGGCGACGAAGGCGGTGCCGGCGTCCGGGACCTCCAGGGTGGACAGGCAGCGCACCAGGGTGGTCTTGCCCGCGCCGTTGGGGCCCAGCACCCCGAGGACGGTGCCCTCGCGGACATCGAGGTCCACGCCGTCGAGGGCCTTGGTCTCGCCGTAGTGCTTGACCAGCCCCCGGACCTTTACGGCGTGCGAGCCGTTCGGGGGAGTGTTGTCGTTTCGCGTCATGCGGACCATCAGAGCATCCGCCACTGACAGAACGCCTATAGCCGACCGACAGGACGCCGACAGGACGCCGACAGCGCACCGGCAGCCGGCCGGCGGCGCGCCGAGAAACGCCGACGGCCCGCCGACGGAAGGGGTCGGCGGGCCGTGCGCGCGGTCAGTGGAAGGCGTGCTCCGCCTGCGGGAACGTTCCGCCGACCACGTCCTCGGCGAAGGCCTTCGCCGCGTCGCCCATGGTCTGGCGGATGTTCGCGTACTGCTTGACGAAGCGCGGCAGCTTGCCGCTGGTCAGCCCCATCATGTCCGTCCACACCAGCACCTGCGCGTCGCACTCCGAGCCCGCGCCGATGCCGACCGTCGGAATGTGCAGGGACCGGGTGACCTCGGCGGCCAGCTCGGCGGGGACCAGCTCCAGGACCACCGCGAAGGCGCCCGCGTCCTGCGCCGCCTTCGCGTCGCGCAGCAGCTGGTGCGCGGCCTCGTCGCCGCGGCCCTGCACCCGGTAGCCCATGGCGTTCACGGACTGCGGGGTCAGGCCCAGGTGGGACATGACCGGGATGCCGGACTGCACGATCAGCTCGGTCTGGGCCAGCGAGCGCTCGCCGCCCTCCAGCTTCACCGCGCCGACCCCGGCGTCCTTGACGAGCCGGGTGGCGCTGCGCAGCGCCTGGACGGCGCCTTCCTGGTACGAGCCGAACGGCAGGTCGCCGACGATCAGGGCGCGGCTGGTGCCCCGTACGACGGCCGCCGACAGGATGGTCATCTCGTCCATCGTGACGGGCACGGTGGTCTCGTAGCCGAGGTGACAGTTGCCCATCGAGTCGCCGACGAGCATGACCGGGATCCCGGCCTCGTCGAAGACGGACGCCGTCATCGCGTCGTAGGCGGTGAGCATGGGCCACTTCTCGCCGCGTTCCTTGGCGAGGGTGAGGTCGCGGACGGTGATGCGCCGGGTGCCCGAGCCTCCGTACAGGGTGGGGGAGGCGGCCTCGTGGGCAGGCGAAACGGCAGGCGTCATTGCAACTGCTCCTTGATGTTCATCTCGAGGCGCCCTTACGGCGTCCCCGGACTCACCTCCATGGTGGCACTGGTCCGGCCCGTGGCGGAAGTGGCACGAAGACCGGTTCCTCACGCCGTTCATCACACTTGTGGTCCGCTCCGGCGCACGCCCGCGGCCGGTGCGGCGCGCCGGAGCTTATGTGAGCGTTTCGTGACAAGTGGAACTGCGACCGCTCGGCCGTTCGTCCTCCCGGACGTACGGCCGAGACAATCGGCACGGAACGCTCCGCATATCGCCTAGGGTCAAGGGGCGGGGACGGAGCGCGAGCACGGCAGTGAGGGCAGCGGCATGGCACAGGCGTACATGACGGAGAAGGGGAGCGACGGCCCGGAGTCCGAGCCCTCCCGAACCGGTCTCCGACGCCGGCTGGCCGATCTGCGGAGGGACCGCGGCATCTGGCGGCGCGGGATCGTGCTCGCCGCGCTCGCGGTGCTGGTCTCGCTCGTCATGATCTTCCACGCCTCGCTGCCCAACGACATAGGCAACCTCGGCAGCCTCACCGAGACCTTCCTGCCCTGGCTGGGCCTGACCGTCCCGGTGCTGTTCGTCGCCGCGCTGCTGCGCAGGTCCGCGACCGCCCTGATCGCGATACTGGTGACCGCCTCGGTCTGGGCGAACCTCTTCGGCGGCCTGGTCAGCGACAAGTCCCACGGCGGCGGCAACCTGACGGTCGCCACCCACAACGTGGACGCCGACAACCCCGACCCGGCGGGCACCGGCGCGTCCGTGGCCAAGGCAGGGGCCGACGTCCTGGCCCTGACCGAGCTCAAGGGCAGCGTGGTCCCCGTCTACGAGAAGGCCCTCGCGGGGACCTACAAGTACCACTCCGTCGAAGGCACCGTCGGCCTGTGGAGCAAGTACCCGCTGGTCTCCAGCAAGCCCGTGGACATCAAGATGGGCTGGACCCGGGCCATGCGCGCCACCGTTCACACCCCCTACGGGGACGTCGCCGCCTTCGTCGCGCACCTGCCTTCCGTCCGGGTCAAGCTCAACGCCGGCTTCACCGCCAACCAGCGCGACAACAGCGCCGACGCCCTCGGCGCCGCGCTCGCCGCCGAACCGCTGGGCAAGGTCATCCTGCTGGGAGACCTCAACGGCACCGTCAACGACCGGGCCCTGTCCGAGGTCACCTCGCAGCTGCGGTCCACCCAGGGCGCCTCCGGTGACGGCTTCGGCTTCAGCTGGCCCGCGCAGTTCCCGATGGCCCGCATCGACCAGATCCTGGTCCGCGGCGTCACCCCCGAGGCCTCCTGGAGCCTGCCCCGCACGGGCAGCGACCACCTGCCGATCGCGGCCCGGGTCACCGTCGCGCCGTAGCCCCGCCGACCGGTGCGTCCGTACGCCGGGGCGCCCGGCGCGCCGGCGCGGGGCCGCGGGGCCCCGCGCGGCCCGCCCCGACCCGCGACGCGCCGCCGGCTGGGTGGGGGGGGGGGGGCGGGCGGG
>NZ_JBSGWY010000006.1:43532-130526 GCF_053609145.1 Streptomyces sp. NPDC054961
GCGCCTCTCCCCCCCCCCCCCCACTGCCGCGCGGGCGGGCGGGCCGGGGCCCCGCACCCCGCCCTCCCCCCCCCCGCCCCCCACCCCCCTACACCGCGCCTACGCCTGCTCGCGCCAGCCGTTGGTGATGGGCAGGCGGCGGTCCTTGCCGAAGCCCTTCGCGGAGATCTTCGTGCCCGGCGGGTACTGCCGGCGCTTGTACTCCGCCGTGTCCACCATCCGCAGGGTCTTCGCGACGAGCCCGGCGTCGTAGCCGGCGGCGACGATCGCCTCCATGCCCTGGTCGCGGTCCACGTACAGCTCGAGGATCCCGTCCAGGACCGGGTAGTCCGGCAGCGAGTCGGTGTCCACCTGGCCCGGGCGCAGCTCGGCGCTCGGCGGCTTCTCGATCGAGGCGGCCGGGATCGGCGGGGTCTCGCCGCGTTCCACGGCGGCCCGGTTGCGGTAGCGCGCCAGGCGGAAGACGTCCGTCTTGTAGACGTCCTTGATCGGGCCGTAGGCGCCCACGGAGTCGCCGTACAGGGTGGAGTAGCCCACGGCCAGCTCCGACTTGTTGCCCGGGGCCAGCACGATGTGGCCCTCCTGGTTGGAGACCGCCATCAGCATGGTGCCGCGCAGCCGGGACTGGAGGTTCTCCTCGGCGAGTCCGGTCAGGCCGAGCGACTCCATGTACGCGTCGAACATCGGCTCGATCGGCACGGTCCGGAAGTTCAGGCCGGTCCGCTCGGCCAGGTCGGCCGCGTCGCCCTTGGAGTGGTCCGAGGAGTACTTCGAGGGCATCGAGATGCCGTACACGTTCTGCGCGCCGATCGCGTCGCAGGCGATGGCCGCGACGAGCGCCGAGTCGATGCCGCCGGAGAGCCCGATCAGGACCGAGCGGAAGCCGTTCTTCCTGACGTACGCGCGCAGGCCCACGACCAGCGCGTCGTAGATCTCCTCGTCGTCGTCCAGGCGCTCGGCGTAGCCGCCGGCCACGACCGCCTCGTACGGCTCCACCGGGTCCTCGGAGATGATCACGCGGTCGATGCGCAGGCCGTCGTCGACGGTGCCCTCGACCGGGGTGGCCGAGGCGGCCGGCAGGTCGAGGTCGACCAGTACGCAGCCTTCGGAGAACTGCGGGGCGCGCGCGATGACCTCGCCGCCGGCGTCGACGACGATGGAGTCGCCGTCGAAGACCAGCTCGTCCTGGCCGCCGATCATGGCCAGGTAGGCGAGGGTGCAGCCGGCCTCCTGAGCGCGCTTCTGCACCAGTTCGAGGCGCAGGTCGTCCTTGTTGCGCTCGTACGGGGAGGCGTTGACGGAGATCAGCAGCCCGGCGCCGGCGGAGCGGGTGGCGGGGACGCGCCCGCCCTCCTGCCAGAGGTCCTCACAGATGGCCAGTGCCACGTCCACGCCGCGCACCCGGATGACCGGCTGGGTGTCGCCCGGCACGAAGTACCGGAACTCGTCGAAGACGCCGTAGTTGGGGAGGTGGTGCTTGGCGAAGCGCAGGACGACCTTCCCGCCGTGCAGGACGGCGGCCGCGTTCTCCGGGGACCCCGCCGGCCGGCCGAGCCGGGGCACGGCCTTCTCCGTCCGGTCGAGGTAGCCGACGACGACCGGGAGGTCGCCGAGGCCCTCGGCCGCCAGCCGCTCCGCGAGGGCGCGCAGGGCCGTACGGGAGGCTTCGACGAAGGAGTCGCGCAGGGCGAGGTCCTCGACGGGGTACCCGGTCAGCATCATCTCCGGGAACGCCACCAGGTGGGCGCCCTGTTCGGCGGAGTGCCGGGTCCAGTGGACGACCGAGTCGGCGTTCGCGGCGATGTCGCCGACGTGCGAGTCGATCTGATTCAGAGCGAGGCGAAGTTGAGGCACGGGCCCAGTGTAATCGTCTTTCTGACGCGATGTCCTGGGGCCCGCTGATTCCGCCGACTCCGCCGGGCCGGCCGAGGGGGCCGAGTGGGCCGGCCGGGCGAGATCCGCCGGGCCGGCCGGTTCGGCCGGTCGGCTCGACCGGCCGGTCGGGTTGGTCGGCCGGGCTGATTGGGCCGGCCGGGCTGGCTGGGCCGGTTGGGCTGGCTGGGCCGGCTCAGCCGATCGGGCCGCTGTACTTCACCGCGGGCAGGCGGCCGCCGGGGGTGATGTCGGCGGTGAGGGTCGCGGTGCCCTTGGGGACCTCATAGGCGATGACCCCGGTCGCCGAGGCGCCCGGCAGGATGTCGCCCTTGATCATCTTGGGCATCTCCCCGTCGAAGACGAGCTTGCCGGCCAGGCCCTGCTCGTCGCGGAGGTTGGGCACCGCGTAGATGATGTTGAGGGTCTCGGTCGAGTTGTTGGTGACCGTGAGGGTCACCTCGACCGCGTTGCCCACCTTGATGTACTCGCTGTCGGTGACGTACTTCTTCGGCTCCGAGACCTTCACCTCGACGCCGCTGGGGTATCTGAACGTCTGGCCGAACGGCAGCGCGCTGGTGAGGCCGGGTACCTGGGACGGGGACGGCGAGGGCTTCTGCGTCGGGAGCGGCGGGTTGCTGGGGAAGACCAGTTCGTCGTCCTCGTAGCGGCGGTCGTCGGAGATCTTCGCGTCGATCCTGTCGACGACGGAGCGGGTGATGAAGTAACCGCCCACCGAGGCGCCGAGCCCGACGAGGGCGAGAACGGTGCCCGCGACGGCCATCGCACCGCGCGGAGCGCCGCCGCGGGAGCGGACGACGGCTGCGATGCCGAGTCCGAGACCGACCAGGGCGAGGAGGGCGCCGGCCCAGAAGAGGAAGGGCACGAGGCCGAGCAGGATGCCGACGATGCCGAACACGAGGGCGGCGACGGCCATGCCGTTGGTGGCGGGCGGGGGCCCGGGGTGGCCGGGGTACGAGCCGCCGGGCGCGGCCCAGAGGTTGCCGGGGGCGCCGGGGGCGCCGGGGGCGCCGGGGGCGCCGTAGGGGGCTCCGTACGCGGGGCCTCCGGGGGCGGCCGGCGGGGCGGGGGTGACCGGGGCGAAGGCGGCCGGGGGCGTCACGGGGCCCGGGGCCGCGGGCGTCGCCGGGGCGGGGGCCTGGTCCGGGGTCGGCGCCTGCGCCTGCGCGGGGGCGGGCTGGTCCGCGGCGGAGGCCTGGTCCGGCGCCCGGTCCGCGATCGGCTCCGCCGCCGGCACCGGGGCGGGCTCGGGTGTCGCCGGGTTCACCGGGGCCGGCTCGGCTGCCGCCGGGGGCTTCTCGAGCGACAGGGGCTGCGCGGGCTCCGGTATGGATGCCGCCTCGGGTGCGGGTGTGCCCGTGGGCTCCGTCGGCGGAACGGACGGCGTGCTGGGCGGGTTGGGCGGGGTGCTCATACCGGTGGGCAGTCCTTCAGATCGCAATGCGGCGCGTGACGATCACCAGCCTGCCATGGACGCCGCGCCGCCCGCCCCGCAATTCGGCCCGGATGAGCCCGGCGGGCTGCGCGGGGCGCCGGGCGCAGCCCCGGGCGGGCCCCGGGTGGGAGGAGGCAGGTCCTGGGCCGGGCCTATGGGCGGGCGCCGGGTGGGCGGCGCCAGGCCCGTGGCCAGGCCCTCGGGTGGGCGTCGGCAGGTCCTCGGCCGAGCCCTTGGGCGGGCTCCGGGTGGGCAGCGCCAGGTCCTGGGCAGAGCCTTCGGGTGGGCGTCGGCGGACCCTCTGGCGGGTGCCTGCCGGGCGGCCCGACGGGCGCGGACCCCCGCCGGGTCCGCCGGGGGTGGATCCCCGCCGGGCCCGGCGCGGGTGGACCGGGCGTCGCCTAGCGCTGGTAGCCCAGGACGGTCATCATTCCGGCCTCCGAGTGGTAGACGTTGTGGCAGTGCACCATCCACAGGCCGGGGTTGTCGGCGTCGAAGTCCGCCGTCAGTCGGCCCTTCGGGAGGATCACCGCCGTGTCCTTGCGCGGCCCGCCCGTCCGGCCGCCGGTCGCGAAGGTGTGGCCGTGCAGGTGGAGCGGGTGCCACATCGTCGTGGAGTTCTCGAACTCCAGCCGGACCCGTTCCCCGGCCTTCACCGGGTGCCGCTGGTCGGGCGCGTACGGCTTGCCGTCGAAGGCCCAGTCGTACGCGGCCATGCCGCCGGTCAGCTTGATCCGCACCGTACGGTCCGGCTCGCGCGCGGTGAGCGCCACCGGCTCGGCGGCCTTGAGGCCGGCCGCCGACAGTGGCCGGCCGGACAGCTCGGCGGGCCGGGTCGCGGCGGTCGGCGCGGCCCCCGTACCGGTGCGCAACAGCGCGAGCGCCGAAGCCGCTTCCCCCTTGCCCTCGGCGAGCGCGGTCAGCGGGAAGACCCCGTCGCCGGCCGTCACCAGGGCGTCGAACCGCTCGCCCATGCCCAGCAGCAGCGAGCGCGCCCCGGTGTGCTCGACGGGGAAGCCGTCGGTGTGGGTGACCGTCAGTTCGTGGCCGCCGAGGGCGATCCGGAAGGCGGTGTCGCCCCCCGCGTTGATGATGCGGAGCCGGATCCGGTCGCCGGGGCGGGCGGTGAAGACCGACGGTCCTCGGGGGTGCGGCCGTTGACGAGGTAGTGCGGGTACGCGACGTCGCCCGCGTCCTTGCCGAGGACGTCGCTGTCGCCGCCCATGAGGACCCGCGACGGGCCGCCGCCGGCGCCCGCCGTGGGAGTGCCCGCCGCGGAAGTGCCCGGGGCGGCCGTGCCCGTGGAGCCGTGGCCGCCGTGGCCCGCGTGGCCGCCGCCGCCCGAGCCCATGTCCATGCCCGTGCGGAGCTCGGCGAGCACGGCGTCCGGGGTGGAGCCCTCCACCCCGTCGAGCCAGTCGTCCAGGACCACCACCCACTCCTTGTCGTAGGCGAGGGGCTCCTTGGGGTCTTCCACGATCAGCGGGGCGTAGAGCCCGCGGTCCTGCTGGACCCCGGAGTGCGGGTGGAACCAGTACGTCCCCGGACGCGTGACCGCGAACCGGTACGTGAACGACGCGCCCGGGGCGATGTCCCGCTGGGTCAGCCCCGGCACCCCGTCCATGTCGTTGCGCAGCGCCAGGCCGTGCCAGTGCAGTGAGGTGGCCTCGGGGAGGTGGTTGGCCAGGGTCAGCGCGAGCGTGCCGCCCGCGGTGACCCGCACCTCCCGGCCGGGCAGTGCGTCCCCGTACGCCCAGCTGCGGACGGAGCGGCCGCCGCCGAGGTCGAGCGGGGTGGCGGTGGCCGTCAGCCGGACCTCGGTGAGCGGGCCGGTGGCCTTGCGGGCGGCCTCGGCGGCCCGCACCTCGGGCCCGGCCGGGTCCACGTAGCCGCCGGGGGCGGAGCGGGCGGGACCGCCGTGCACGGAACCGGAGTCCGCGCCGGAGCCGTGGTCCATGCCGGCCATCCCGGAGCCGGAGCTCCCGCAGGCGGCGAGCAGCCCGGAGCCGACGAGCGCCGCGCCGGCGCCGAGCACGGCGCGGCGGGCGGGGGAGGGGGACGCAGCGGGAGGCGCCGCGGAGGACGTGTCAGAGGGCCTGGAAGCGGGGTCGGAGGTGGGCGTGACGGAGGAACGCATGGCGGAACACCTCGTGATGACGTGGTGTGGACGGGTGGGCACCGTCTGCCGCCGCCCCGAAGGCGCGCGGGGGCGACGACGGAGCCCGCCTATACGCGCCGTACCGCCAGCAGGGTGAGGAGTTCGCGGGGTGGTGGCGGCTCCGGACCACCGGACCGGCCCGGCGCACGTGCCGCGCCCCCGAGCGGCGTGGCACGACCCGGGCCGGCCAGACCGGCTCCGAGGAACAGCAGGGTGAGCGCGCCCAGTACGGCGAGGCACACCGACATGGGGTCCATGCCGGTGCCCGGGCCGGGCGCTCCGGCGACGGCCGCGTCCGGCGCGGGGTCCGGCGCGAGGTCCGCCGTGCGGTCCGCCACGAAGCCGGCCACGGAGTCGGCCGCGAGGTCCGCGACGGCGTCCGGAGCGTGGTGCCCGGGGTGTCCCGCCGGGGGAACGAAATGGACGGCCGGTACGTCCTGCATGGCGTGGGCCTGTGTCGGATGGCCCAGCGTGTGCATGGTCACGATGCCCAGCAGCAGCCCCGCGAGCAGCAGGAGCCGGGACCACCGGACAGCCGCTCGTCGGGTACGCAGGGCAGGGTGCGTCATGCGCGAAACCCTACCCGGGATGGGTATCCGATGGTCGGACCGGACCCGCCGTGTTTAGGATTAGTCACACTATGTCCACTAAAGGCCCGCCCTTGAAGCCCGTGAAGTCCTGGAAGTCCGCGAACGGTCTGCGGGTCGCTCCGGACCCCGGCCCGGGAGGCCGCACCGGTGCCCGCGCCGTCGCCGTCCTCATCGGCCTCGGCGCCGCCGCGTACACCGCGTGGGTCCTCGAAGTCGTGCTGTCCACGGGCCTCAACCCCATCGAGACGTACGTCAGCGAGCTCGCCGCCCAGGACCAGCCGCTCGGCGGCCTCTTCCGCGCCACCGACTTCACCGCCGGCGTCCTCGTCCTCCTGGGCGGGCTGCTGGCCCTGGCCCGCCTCGCCCGGCACGCGGGGTCCCGCGGCTTCTGGTCCGTCGCGGGCTGGGCCGGAGTCACCCTCTTCGGGGCGGCCACCGCCACCGACGCGTGGCTGCCGCTGAGCTGCGCGCCGACCGCGGACCCCGAGTGCGCGGCCCGGGAGACGGCAGGCCTGGTCCCCGCCACCCATCAGGCCCATGCGGTCAGCAGCAGTCTCGCGATGACGGGCGCGCTCGTCGGGATCGTGGCCCTCACGGTCGCCGCCCGCCGCTACGGCCGTCTCGCACCGCTCGCCCGCTACGGCCCCGCGCTCGTCGCGCTCGAACTGCTCGCCACCGTCTGGACCCTGACCGCCATCGCCATGTTCACCGCCGGGCACGGTACGTGGGCCCTGGGCGCCGGGCAGCGGCTGCAGGTGCTGTTCGTGGCCGTCTGGCTGGGCCTGCTCGCCTACTCCGTCCACAAGGAACGCCGCACGTGACACCACTGCCACCGCTACCGCCGCTGCCACCGCAGCCGCTGCCGACTCCGAGCCAGGCTTCGACGCAGGCTCCGAGTCCGAGCCCGGCTCCGGCGGCCGCGGCCGCCCCGGCCCGCAGCCGGTTCGTCCGCGTCGACGGGGTCCCCCTGCACGTCGTGGCCGAGGGGAGCGGTCCGCCCGTGGTGCTCAGCGCCGGACTGGCCATGGCCTGGTTCGACTGGGACGCCGTGGCCGGTCTGCTCGTCGCCGCCGGCCGTACCGTCGTCCGCTTCGACCGGCCGGGCCACGGGCTGAGCGCCCCGGCCGTCCGGCCGCCCGAAGCGGCCGGGGAGGCCCACCGGATCGCCGGGCTGCTGGACGCGCTGGGCCTGGGCGACGCCCGGGTCACCGTGGCCGGGCACTCCATCGCCGGGTTCCACGCCGAGGCCTTCGCCCGCCTGTACCCGGAGCGCACCGAGGCCGTGGTGCTGGTCGACAGCAGTGTGGAGGAGCGGCCCCGCACCCTGCTGCCCGCTGCCGTGCGGACCGGCGCCTCCCGTGTGCTCGGCCGGGCCGTGACGGCCGCGGGGCTGCCCGCGGCGCTGGGCCCCCGGGTCCGGCGGGCGGCCGTACGGGCCTCCCGCGCGGGCGACGGGTACGGGTCCGGCCGAGCGGGTGACCCGCGCGGCCCGGACGACCGCGGCGGGGCCGGCTCGGGCGGCTGGGCCGGTTGGGGTGGCTGGGCCGGTTGGGGTGGCTCGGGGCGCGAGGACCCGGCCGCGCGGGAGCTCGTACGGCGTTGCTACCGGACCGGCCGGGTCTGGCGCGGCGCCCTGCTGGAGAACTCCCGCTATCTCGACGTGGCCGCCGAGGTGCTGGCGCTGCGCGCGTCGCACCCGCTGACCGTGCCCGTCACCGTCCTGGCCGGCTACGACGGCTCGGCGCGCGGCCCGGCCCTGCGCTGGCTGGCCCGCCAGGCGGAACTGGCCGACCGGATCGGCGCCCGCTTCGAGGTCGCGGACCCGGCCGGACACCTGATCATGCTGGACCGCCCGCACGAGGTGGTGCGAGCGGTCCTGAACGCATCGGAGCCGGGGCCGGAGCCGGGGCTCGAAGCCGGGCCGGGGACGGGGCCGGGCCCGTCGGCGGCGCCGGGGGCCCCTCCCCTGGAGTAGACCCTCACGCCCGTTCGGACCACGCGACTCCCCACGGGCGACGCGGGCCCGTCCGGGCGAGCCTGCGGGCCCGTCGGGGCCCGCACGCTCACCCGTCCTGCCCGGTCAGCCCTGGGGTGCGGCCGGATCGGCCCCGCGCTGCCTCAGCATGTCGGCCATCAGGGCGAGCTCCGACTGCTGCGCCGCCACCATGCCCTGCGCGAGCGCCCGCTCGGCCGGGGTCCGGCACTCCGCGGCGCATCCCCCGGCCATGGCGACGCCGCCCTTGTGGTGCTCGGTCATGAGCTGGAGGTAGAGCACCTCGGCGTCCCGGCCCCCGGCGGAGCCGAGCCGGGCCAGGTCCTCCTTGGTGGCCATGCCGGGCATCAGGGCGCCGGGCTTGGTGACGACCCCGCCCATGTCGTGGCCCTCCGTCCCCGCCATCCCGTCCATGCCCTCCGTGCCGTGGCCGTCGTGGCCGCCGGTGCCCATCCAGGACATCGGCGGCTCGCCGGCCACCACCTTCGGCAGTCCCCACAGGTCCAGCCAGCCCAGCAGCATGCCGCGCTGGTTGGCCTGGGTGTTGGCGATGTCGTACGCGAGGCCGCGCACCGCCTCGTCCGCGGTCCGGTCGCGCACGATGAAGGACATCTCCACCGCCTGCTGGTGGTGGACGGCCATGTCCCGGGCGAAGCCCGCGTCGGGGGAGTGGAGCCCCGGGGCGCGGGCGGACGTACCGGCGGCGGACCCGCCGGCCCCCGTCCCGTCGCCGTCCGCGCTCGCGGCGGCGACGGTGGCCCCCACCGCGAAGAGCAGCGCGAGGCCGACGGCCGAGCCCGCGACCCAGTACGTACGGGCCGGGCGGGTCACTTGTCGGCCAGCCCGTTCGTGCAGGCCGCGCCCGGCTCGGGGGTCTGCGGGCCCTGCACGTACTTGGTGAAGAACTGCGCCACGCGCGGGTCGTCCGCCTTGTCCACGGTCAGCTGCCTGCCCCACGCGCTGAGCATGATCGCGCCGGCCTGCTCCTTGTCCGGGCTCATCAGCGTGTACGGGGTCTTGGCCACGGTCCCGGCGAGCTTCTCGACGTCGGCCTTTTCGGCCTTCTCGCTGTACGTCACCCACACGGCGCCGTGCTCCAGCGAGTGCACCGCGTTCACCTCGGGCAGCGGGTTCTTGTAGACGTCGCCGTTGCAGTTCATCCAGCGGGGGCTGTGGTCGCCGCCGACGGGCGGGTTCATCTCGTACTTCACGGGGGTGTCGACGTGCTTGCGGCCCAGCTTCGCCACGTCCCAGGTCTGCTCGCCGTCGACGGGGGCCTTGGCGGCCGCCGTCTTCGCGTCCTTCTTGTTCTGCTGGTCGATCATCACCCACGCGCCGAAGCCGATCAGCCCGGTGACGACGGCCGCCGAGACGGTGATGGCGATGGCCTTGTTGCGCCGGTCGCGCACGCGGTCGGCGCGGCGCATGTCGGCTATGCGCGCCTGACGGGAGTGGTGGTCGGACTGCCTGCTGCCCATGTGCCCTGGTTCCTTCTGCTGAGGGGGGTGGAGGAGATGCGCGTACGGGGCCGGAGCCGGGACGGTCAGGTCCGCAGCACCCGGAGGGCGTACAGGTCGGGGCCGCGCGCGAGCGCCGCGGGCGGCTGCTGCCGCCCCGCGTGCGCGGTCCGTCCGGCGGGCGCGGGCTCGCCGGACGCCGCCGCCACGGCGGGTGGCGGCGCGGGCAGGACGCCCGGGGTCAGGTGGGAGAACGGGGAACAGCCGGGCAGGTCGTGCGGCGACACGCAGAAGACGTACGCCGCGCTCCCGGAGTGGCCGGCCGCGTGTCCGGCGGCCGGGTGCCCGGCCGCCGCGTGCCCCGCGGCCGTGTGCTCCGTGCCGGGCCGCGCGCACAGGAACACCGCGCCGGCCAGTACCCCGAAGGCCATCAGGAGGACGGCACGCCGAGGCAGCGGACGCCGGAGGCGTCCCTGATGTATCCGCTCCGCGTGCTTCCGGCCCCCCATGGGCGCAGATGGTAATGCTCATGACGGGCCCACGGTCAGTGCGGGGGTGCCGCGGGCTTCGCGGGGTGCGTAATCTGGCGGAAACCACGGCTGGGGATACTGGGCCGTCCCGACTGTGCCCCGGATGTGCGCCCGGTCCCCGGAGCGGTAGTGCACAGACCGTCTGAACTGCGAGGATGAAGTATGGACAAGCAGCAGGAATTCGTCCTCCGGACACTCGAGGAGCGCGACATCCGCTTCGTGCGCCTGTGGTTCACCGACGTACTGGGCTTCCTCAAGTCCGTCGCGGTCGCGCCGGCGGAGCTGGAGCAGGCATTCGACGAGGGCATCGGCTTCGACGGCTCGGCGATCGAGGGGTTCGCGCGGGTCTACGAGTCCGACATGATCGCCAAGCCGGACCCGAGCACCTTCCAGATACTGCCGTGGCGTGCGGAGGCACCCGGTACCGCCCGGATGTTCTGCGACATCCTCATGCCCGACGGCTCGCCGTCGTACGCGGACCCGCGCTATGTACTCAAGCGCATCCTGAACAAGACCTCCGACCTCGGGTTCACCTTCTACACCCACCCCGAGATCGAGTTCTTCCTGCTGAAGGACAAGCCGCTCGACGGAACCCGCCCGGTCCCGGCGGACAACTCCGGCTACTTCGACCACACTCCGCAGAACGTCGGCATGGACTTCCGCCGCCAGGCGATCACGATGCTCGAATCCATGGGCATCTCGGTCGAGTTCAGCCACCACGAGGGCGCGCCGGGCCAGCAGGAGATCGACCTCCGCTACGCCGACGCCCTCTCCACGGCCGACAACATCATGACCTTCCGCCTGGTCATGAAGCAGGTGGCCCTCGAACAGGGCGTCCAGGCGACCTTCATGCCCAAGCCCTTCTCGGAGTACCCCGGCTCGGGCATGCACACCCACCTCTCCCTCTTCGAGGGCGACCGCAACGCCTTCTACGAGTCGGGCGCCGAGTACCAGCTCTCGAAGGTCGGCCGCTCCTTCATCGCGGGCCTGCTCAAGCACGCGGCGGAGACGGCCGCGGTCACCAACCAGTGGGTCAACTCCTACAAGCGCATCTGGGGCGGCTCCTCCCGCAGCGCCGGTGCCGGCGGCGAGGCCCCCTCGTACATCTGCTGGGGCCACAACAACCGCTCGGCCCTGATCCGCGTCCCGATGTACAAGCCGGGCAAGACCGGCTCCTCGCGCGTCGAGGTCCGCTCGATCGACTCCGGCGCCAACCCGTACCTCACGTACGCCGTCCTCCTGGCCGCCGGCCTGAAGGGCATCGAGGAGGGCTACGAACTCCCGGCCGGCGCCGACGACGACGTCTGGGCCCTCTCCGACGCGGAACGCCGCGCGATGGGCATCGAACCCCTCCCGCAGAACCTCGGCGAGGCCATCTCCCTGATGGAGCGCAGCGAACTGGTCGCCGAAACCCTCGGCGAACACGTCTTCGACTTCTTCCTCCGCAACAAGAAGCAGGAGTGGGAGGAGTATCGCAGCGAGGTCACGGCCTTCGAACTCCGCAAGATGATGCCGGTGCTGTAACAGCTGGTCAGGCGGCCTTCGGGGCCGGATCCACACTCAGGGCCGACGGCATGCAGCCGTCGGCCCTGAGGCGTCTCACGGGCCCTGGACGGCCGTATGTACGACCCCGCATATTGCGCAGAAACGTGTACCGGCATGCAGTTCGTCCGGAGCGAAAGAATGTCCGGTGTGAATTTATTTTGAAACTCGAGGCGGGAAGTCATATCAAGCCCATGTCGTTCTTGGTGCGGCTTGTACAGCCCTGAACGACACGCCGAAAAAGGCGGAGGCCGCCGGCCCCGGCCGTGACAATCTGCTGGCCGTTGCAAGTTTTTTGATCGGAGGTACACGGCCCGTGGGTGTCGATTTCAATCCCGTTGTCAGCAGGCGCCGGCTGGGATCGGAGCTCCGTCGGCTCCGGGAGGTGAGGGGCATGACCACGTCGCAAGTGGCGGAGAGCCTGCTGATCTCCCAGCCCAAGATCAGCCTCATGGAGAACGGACGTCGCCTGATCAAGCCGCGCGACGTACGCGATCTCTGCGGGCTGTACGGAGTCCAGGACCGACGGCTCGTCGGCCATCTCATGGAGCTGGCCCGGGAATCGGGGCAGCAGGGCTGGTGGAATGCCTACGGTGACATCCCGTACGGCGCCTACATCGGCCTGGAAGCCGAGGCGGCGGTGATCCGATGCTACGAGCCCCTCGTGGTCCCCGGCCTGCTGCAAACTCCCGACTACGCCCGGGCGGTCATTGCAGGAACGATCCCTCGGGGCGCCGCCGACGAGGCCGCCACACGCCTCCGGGTACGGCTGCGGCGCCAGCGCCGACTGGGCGCCCAGAGCAAGTCCCTGCGCTTGTGGGCCGTGCTGGACGAATCGGTACTGCGGCGCGTCGCAGGCAGCCGCGAGGTCATGCGCGAGCAGCTGGAGCATCTGACCCACCTCGGAGCCCAGCCGAACATCACCGTGCAGGTCCTCCCCGACGACGTGGGGGCGCACCCGGGTGTCTCGGGACAGTTCGCGCTGCTCGAATTCGCCGACGTCGCCGACGTGAGCGTGGTGTATTTGGAAAGATTCACCAGTGATCTCTATCTGGAGAAACGATCCGATGTGCAGGCGTACAGCGCTATGTACGCACACCTGCAAGCCCAGGCGCTGAGCCCGGGGAGCACCCTGCATTTCATCAACGACGCCATCCAGGGGTACGTCGGTACGGACTTCTCGTGAGACGCCCGCACGCGGTCTCGGCCGAGCCCGTGAACGTCGAGCGGTGGGCGTCCCGGCACCGAGGACCGAGCCCCCGGACGACGTGTCCGGGGGCTCGGGTCTTTCGGGACCGTTCGGTCAGAGGCGTGAGGCTGTCACGCCCACCTGTGCCGGCTAGTCCTGTCGAGTCGCCTTACCTCGGCGGGTCCTCTTCATCGTGAAGAGGGCCGAGCTTCCGAGGAACACCAGCGCGGCCGCGGACGCGGCCAGGATGCCGGTCCCGGTCCCGCTGCTGCTCGTGCCGGCGGCGGCGAGATCGGGCGAAGCCCCCTTCGGCTGCCGATCGACGGTGGAGCTCACCGGGGCGAAGTTGACGCTCTTGGCCGTGCGGCCGGGAAACGCGTGGCCCAAAGCGTCGTCGAAGCCGCCCGGCAGGAAGCCGGCCCACGGGGGCTTGCCCTGGTCGCGGTCGTCGCGACCGTGGCCGGGCTTGCCCTCGTCGTCGTGACCGTGGCCGGGCTTGCCCTCGTCGTGGTCGTCGTGACCGTGCCCCTCCTCGCCCTCGTCGTCCCCGTCGTGGTCGTGGTCGTCGTGGTCGTCGTGGCCGTGTTCGCCTTCGTGGCCTTCGTGGCCTTCGTGGCCTTCGTGGTGGCCGTGATGACCGTGGTCGCCCGAGTCACCCTTTTCGCCCTTGTCGCCGCGAGGCCCCTTGGGCCCCGCGGGTCCGGCGGGTCCAGCAGGTCCGGCGGGCCCCGCGGGGCCGGTGGGCCCGGGTGCACCGGGGCTGCCACTGGGTCCGGGTGCGCCGGTGGGTCCGGGTGCGCCGGGGCTGCCGCTGGGGCCGGGGGATCCCGTCGGGCCGGGGGCGCCAGGGCTACCGGGTGCACCGGTCGGGCCGGGTGCACCGGTCGGTCCGGCGGAACCGGTGGGGCCGGGTGCGCCGGGGCTGCCGCTGGGGCCGGGTGCGCCGGGGCTGCCGCTGGGGCCGGGGGATCCCGTCGGGCCGGGGGCGCCAGGGCTACCGGGTGCACCGGTCGGGCCGGGCGCACCGGTCGGTCCGGCGGAACCGGTGGGGCCGGGTGCGCCGGGGCTGCCACTGGGGCCGGGGGATCCCGTCGGTCCGGGCGAACCCGTAGGTCCGGGGGATCCCGTCGGGCCGGGCGCACCGGTCGGGCCGGTCGAACCCGTAGGTCCGGGGGATCCCGTAGGTCCGGGCGAACCCGTCGGCCCGGGGGATCCCGTCGGCCCGGGCGAACCCGTCGGCCCGGTCGGCCCGGTCGGGCCGACGGCGCAGGTCGGTCTCGTGATGGTGTTGTTGTCCAGGGTGACCGCGCCATTGCGCGCCAGGGCGCGGCCTTCGATCACGGCGCTGTTGTTCAGCGAGATGGACTCCAGCGCCAGGATCGTGCCCTTGAACTGGGTGGTCGTGTCGAGGGTGGCGGAGCTGCCCACCTGCCAGAACACGTTGCAGGCATTTGCTCCGTTGATGAAGGCCACGGTACTCGCGGGGGCCGTGTTCAGCGTTGAGGGGATCCTGAAGATGAAGACGGAGTCGGGGTCGTTCTGGCCGTCGAGAGTGACCGTTCCGGTGAGTTGAATGAACGACGGGGCCGTGTAGACGCCGGGTGCCAGTGTCAGGCCGCCGATCTCGGACGAAGCGAGCACGGAACCGGGCCCCCGGCCCGCCGCGTCGTCGTAGGCGATGACGAGGTCGGACTTCGCCTGACCGGCGGCGGCGTTGGGAGCCACGCGCTGCACTCCGTTGACGATGCCGGGCGGGAAGCCGGTCACCGATGTGCCCGGATAGAGCCCCAGGTCGCCGTTGATGATGCTGGGGTTCGTGTTGGTGATCGTCGAACCGGCCAGCACCGCGTAACTGGTGGCGGTCCCCAGCCCCACGGGGGCTTCCGCGGCGTGAGCGAGGCTCGGGGTCAGGGCGACCGAGGCCAGGAGTACTGCGGGGAGCAGGGCGAAGGCCCCCCGTCTGAGCAGATCGCGTTGAAGACTTGTGGGAGGTGGAGCCGTCCGGAGGACATCCGACGCCATAGGAGGACCTTTCTTGTCGCCGGGCAGGGCCGCCGGCCCGCTGCGCGTGTCAACGCGCAGGCTCACCCCGAGCGGGGGGCGCGGATCCGCTCCGAGCCAGCGGTGGTGATGGGTCGTCATCACGCGAGAGTTCTCCCGCATATTTCACGGCAATAGACCGCAAATAGGTAAAAAGACCTATTTGGGTGACGTGGCGTCAGGAGGGTGCATGCGCCCGCGCGGCGTACGTCTGCGGGTATCCGCTGGGTCGTCGGCGCGGGCGGCGCTAAGGTCTGTGCGACTGCCCCGCGATCCCGCGATCGCCACGCCGTCGAACGCGACGGTAGACGTGGGCCCCATACCCGGGAACGGCTGCCTTCCGGACATGTGTGCGCCACCCGTCCCGACGGCGGTCGACGGCCGCCGGCCCGGAGCCGTGTCGTGCGAGGAACAGAGCATGGTCGTCCACACCGCGATTCCCCTCGAAGCCGAAGCCCGCGGCGTCCCCGAGCGCGTCTGGTACGCCTCGTACGGCTCCAACATGCACATGGACCGGCTGGCCGCCTACCTCGCCGGGGGGAGGCCGCCCGGGGCCGCGCGCACCTATCCCGGCTGCCGCGACCGGCGGGCGCCGGAGCGGTCCCTCGCCGTCGAGCTCGAGGGGCGGCTCTACTTCGCCACCGAGTCCCCGGTGTGGACCGGCGGCAGGGGCTTCTACGATCCGACGGCGCCCGGCCGCATGCGGGGGCGGGCCCACCTCGTGACGCCGGGTCAGCTGTCGGACATCGCCGCGCAGGAGATGTACGAGGAGCCGGGCGCGGACCTGGACCTGACCACGGTCCTGCGCCGGGGACGCGACGCGTTGGGGCCGGGGCGCTACGAGACGCTGATCTGTCCGGGGACGGTCGAGGGCATCCCCTTGCTGACCTTCACCGCCCCCTGGACCCTCCGGGACGTCGAGCCGCTCATGCCGTCGGCCGCATACCTGCGGTACCTGGCCGGCGGCCTGCTGGAATCGGGGCCGTGGGAGGAGCCGGACATCGCCGACTACCTCTCCGCCTGCCCCGGCGCGGCCGGCAACTGGACCGCGGCCCACGTCCTGGAGCTCCTCACGGGAGGCGACGGGTGAGGTCCCGCTCCCGGTAGGGGGCGGGACCTCGATGGTGTGGCTCGGGTGGCCGCGGCGGCCGCGGCGGTCGCCGTGCTCGCGGTATTCGGGTCTACGTCGGCGGGACCGCGCGGTGCCAGACCGGGCGGGCCTGGGTGGGGTGGGCCGTGGTGACGTGGAGTTCCGCGTCCAGGCCGAGGACCGCCGTGGTGGTGGCGCCGCCCTGCTCCACGGTGCCGGCCGGGGCGCCCGCGAAGAGCATCCCGGACTCCGTCCAGGCCGGCGGGCCGCCGAGGCCCGTCGTGCTGACGGTGCCCGAGTCGGCGCGGCCCGACAGGAGGCGGCCGGCCACGCCGATCGCGCCGTAGCCGGCCCGGCCGCCGGCCTCCGTGATGCTGGAGACGGCCGGCTTCGCGGTGCCGGCGCCCGCCGTGACCAGGACGGTGCGCACGACGCCCGAGTCGGGACGCCGGAAGTAGAGGCGGACGCCCGCGGCCTCCTGGGCCACGGTGAGGGGCACGGTGGTGGCCGGCAGCCCGGTCGGGAAGGGCCCGGCCAGCGGGGCGTCCGGGGCGGGCTGGATCCAGGCGAGCACGGACTGGGTGGTGGCGGCGTAGACGTGGCGCCGCCCCGCGGAGTCGGTGGCCGTCACGGGGTCGCTCTGCAGGTCCGCGCCGCCGAGGGACTGCCAGTCGCCGAAGCCGCCCGAGGACTGCTGGACGCGGGCGCGCAGGGTGCGGCGCGCGTCGCGGACGTACACGGTCAGGCGGCCGTCCTGGTCGGCGGCCGCGGAGGGCGCGCTGATCGAGGAGGTGCCGTCCTCGTCGTTGGCCTCGGGGGTGCCGAGCGAGACCCACGCCCCGAAGGGGCCGCCAGGCTCGGCCTGGGCGGCGTAGACGATCTCGCGCCGGTAGTCCTGCGGCCGTTCGCCGAAGACGGTGCGGGTGGCGAGGACGGCGACGCGCCCGTCCGGATAGCGGGTGGTGGTGGCGCCCGGGTCGATGCCGGTGCCGGGCAGCAGGGCCGGCCCCTGCCAGGCGGCGCCGGGGCCGGTGCCGGCCCCGCGGTTCCAGACGGCCATCTGGCCGTCGAGGACGGCGAAGGCGTACAGCCGGCCGGGCGTGCCCTGGGCCAGCCAGGAGGCGTTGTCGGCACGGGCGTAGCGCAGGGACTGGGCCCAGTTGTGGCCGGTCGGGCTGCCCGCGACCTTGCGGTCGCCGCAGCCGTAGGCGGAGCCGCAGTAGTTCTGCTTGTCGTGCCAGGCGTACGTCTTGAGGAAGCCGGTCTTCGTCTCGGCGGTCTGCGGGTCCAGCGAGTGCGGCAGGGTGCCGTTGTGGTAGCCCAGGTAGTTCTGGACGGCGAAGTGCGGCCGCTCCCCGACCGGGACCCGCGCGGCGTACGAGGCCGCACCGGCCTGCGCGAACCGGGCCCCGTACATGTGGTCCTGGTGGTCGGTGTACCTGCCGGTCTCGGCGTACCGCCCCGGTGTCGGGTCCTGCATCCGTATCGTCGTCGGCTTGTACCGCTCCAGGATCGCCGCTATCGCCGCGATGACCTGGTCCTTGGTGTACGTGTGCGGCTCCTTGACGGGGGTGCCGGTGGCGAGCTGGGGCACGAGCGCCGGTATCCGGCCGTACCAGAGGCCGCGCAGGCTGTCCGCGGTGTCCGCGATGGGGGCGCGGGCCTCGCGCATCTGCAGCCAGACCAGGTTGACGTTCGGCTTGGCGACGAGGACGTCGAGCTCGGCCTGGCCGCCGCCCGCCGTCGGTATGACCGTACGGCGCCACGCGCTGGTGCGGTCGCCGGTGGCCATCTGGGCGTAGGCGGAGCGTATGCCGTTCTGCCGGGCCTCCGCATAGTGGCCGCGGTCGGCGGGCTGCTCCGGGTCCTTGGCCGCGCCGCCGCCGGCCTCGTTGCGGCCGTCCGCCTCGCCGGAGGTGAGGTAGAGGGTGGTGAGCGGGGTGCCGCTCAGGAGGGAGCGGCTGAGGTCCGGGTTCATGAAGAACAGGTCGTCGTCGGGGTGGGCGACGACCTGGACGACCGATCCGGCGGTGGTGCTCGCGGGCAGGGCGGCCGTCGGGTCCGTTCCGGGGTTGCCTTCGGCGGCCGTCTGCTGGCCGGAGGCCACGGCGAGCACGCCGGTGACTCCGACGGTGAGCATCGGGAGCACGGTGGCGAGGAGGAAACGGCGACGGGATACGGGCATCGATTACGCCTTGGGGTCGTTCCGGCGGAAGAGAGGACCGCTGCTGATCGGCCGCGGGGTCAGTGGCGGCCGGTCAGTGTCGGTCAGTCAATGAGAGGTCAATACGGGCAACTTGGTTCACTCGGTCGGCCGATGACTTCTGATTTCCGGAAGTGACCGTCTTTGGTGGTGCATTGTGCGTGCTTCGTGTGTGTATGTGACCGACATGTGGAGGCCGTTCCTCCGTCCGCCCCCCCGGAACGTCGCGTCGAGCGGCCGCGGACGGGCGCGGGCGGGCGAGGAGGACGGACGCGGGCGGGCGAGGAGGACCGACGCGGAGTGACGCAGATCATCGGACCGGCCACGCCCTGCCCCGCCCCGGTGCCCGGCCCCGGCGCCACGCCGCGATCCCGCGTCCCGATCCCGCGTCCCGGCGCTCCGTCCCGGTGAGTCGAACGCCTGCTCCGGCTAGGCTTTCCCCGGGCGATCACGGACCGCGCCGCGACCACCGGCCCCGGTGGCCGCGGAGCCGCGAACCGCCCGGCCAGGGCAGAGGCGACCGACGTACGCGGGAGGCGGCGGGATGACAGTCCCGGGACGCAGGAGCAGTACCTTCAGCCGGCTGCTGCGCAGCGGCTTCATCGACCTCTCCGCCGCCACCCGGCTGCTCGACTCCGAGGCGCTGGCCACCGTACGCAACGACCCGGTCCTCCTCGACGCCCTCGGCGCCACCGCGGACCCCGACCTCGCCCTCGTCGGGCTCGTCCGGCTCGCCGAGGCGCAGAGCGACGAGGAGCGGCCCCTGCTCCTCGACACCCTCGTCAGCGCCAAACCGCTCCGCGACCGCCTCCTCGGCGTGCTCGGCGCCTCCGAGGCGCTCGCCGACCACCTCGCCCGCCACCCCCGGGACTGGCAGGCCCTCGTCACCTACGAGGCCGCCGACCTGCACCCCGGGCTCCCCGAGTTCGAACAGGGCCTCGCCGGCGCCCACGACCCCGTCGCCCTGCGGGTCGCCTACCGCCGCTGCCTGCTCTCCATCGCCGCCCGCGACGTCTGCGGCACCACCGACGTGGCCCAGGCCGCCGCCGAGCTCGCCGACCTCGCCTCCGCCACGCTGCGCGCGGCCCTGCGCATCGCCTGCGCCGCCGCCCCCGCGGACGCGGCCGCCTGCCGGCTCGCCGTCATCGCCATGGGGAAGTGCGGCGGCAACGAACTGAACTACGTCTCGGACGTCGACGTCATCTTCGTGGGCGACGCCACCCCCGGGACCGACGAGGGCAAGGCCGTCCAGGCCGCCACCCGTCTCGCCTCCCACCTGATGCGGATCTGCTCCGAGACCACCGTCGAAGGCGCCATCTGGCCCGTCGACGCCAACCTCCGACCCGAGGGAAGAAACGGTCCGCTCGTCCGTACCCTCGCCTCCCACCTCGCCTACTACCAGCGCTGGGCCAAGACCTGGGAGTTCCAGGCCCTGCTCAAGGCCCGCGCCGTCGCCGGCGACGAAAAGCTCGGCGCCGAGTACGTCGATGCCATAACCCCCCTCGTCTGGCAGGCCGCCGAGCGCGAGAACTTCGTCGCCGACGTCCAGAAGATGCGCCGCCGCGTCGTCGACAACATCCCCGCCGCCCAGGTCGACCGCGAACTGAAACTCGGCCCCGGCGGCCTGCGCGACGTCGAGTTCGCCGTCCAGCTCCTCCAGCTCGTCCACGGCCGCTCCGACGCCACCCTGCACTCCGGCAGCACCCTCGACGCCCTGCACGCGCTGGCCGCCGGCGGCTACGTCGGGCGCGCCGACGCCGCCCAACTGCACGACGCGTACCGGTTCCTGCGGGCCATGGAACACCGCATCCAGCTCTACCGGCTGCGCCGCACCCACCTCGTCCCCGAGGACGAGGCCGACCTGCGCCGCCTCGGCCGCTCCATGGGCCTGCGCACCGAACCCGTCGCCGAGCTCAACAAGGCCTGGCGCCGGCACGCCTCCGTCGTCCGCCGCCTCCACGAGAAGCTCTTCTACCGCCCGCTCCTCGACGCCGTCGCCCAGCTCGCCCCCGGCGAGACCCGGCTCTCCCCGCGCGCCGCCGGCCAGCGCCTCGAAGCCCTCGGGTACGCCGACCCGGTCGCCGCCCTGCGCCACCTCGAAGCCCTCGCCTCCGGCGTCACCCGCAAGGCCGCCATCCAGCGCACCCTGCTGCCGGTCCTCCTCGGCTGGTTCGCCGACTCCGCCGACCCGGACGCCGGCCTGCTCGGGTTCCGCAAGGTCTCCGACGCCCTCGGCAAGACCCCCTGGTACCTGCGGCTCCTGCGCGACGAGGGCGCCGCCGCCGAGAACCTCGCCCGCGTCCTGTCCGCCGGCCGCCTCGCCCCCGACCTGCTGATGCGCGCCCCCGAGGCCGTCGCCCTGCTCGGCGACCCCGAAGGCCTGGCACCCCGTACCCACGAGGCCCTCGAACAGGAGGTGCTCGCCGCCGTCGGCCGCGCCGCGACCCCCGAAGCGGGCGTGGCCGCCGTCCGCGGAGTCCGCCGCCGCGAGCTGTTCCGCACCACCGCCGCCGACATCATCGGCTCCTACGGCACGGAGGACAGCCCGGCCGAAGAGGACCACGGAGCCCTGGTCGACCGGGTCGGCGACGCCCTCTCCGACCTCACCGCCGCCACCGTCGCCGGCGCCCTGCGCGCCGCCGTCCAGGGCCAATGGGGCGACACCCTGCCCACCCGCTTCGCGATCATCGGCGTCGGCCGCTTCGGGGGCCACGAGCTCGGCTACGGGTCCGACGCGGACGTCCTGTTCGTCCACGAGCCCCGCGAGGGGGTCGAGGAACAGGTGGCCGCGAAGGCCGCCCAGGCCGTCATCGCCGAGATGCGCAGGCTCCTCCAGCTGCCCACCGCTGACCCGCCGCTGCTCATCGACGCCGACCTGCGCCCCGAAGGCCGTTCCGGCCCGCTGGTGCGCACCCTCCCCTCCTACGCCGCCTACTACCGCCGCTGGTCCCTCACCTGGGAGTCCCAGGCGCTGCTGCGCGCCGAACCGATCGCGGGCGACGCCGAGCTCGGGGCCCGCTTCATCGATCTCATCGACCCGCTGCGCTACCCGATGGAAGGCATCGGGGAGGACGCGGCCCGCGAGATCCGCCGGCTCAAGGCCCGGATGGAATCCGAACGCCTGCCCCGCGGCGCCGACCCGACCCTGCACGCCAAACTCGGCCGCGGCGGTCTCAGCGACGTCGAGTGGACCGTCCAGCTGCTCCAGATGCGGCACGCGTGGGCCGAACCGGGCCTGCGCACGACCCGGACCCGCCGGGCCCTGGCCGCCGCCCACGCGGCCGGGCTGATCCCGACCGAGGAGGCGCAGATCCTCGACGAGGCCTGGGTCCTGGCCACCCGGGTCCGCAACGCCGTGATGCTGGTCCGCGGCCGCGCCGGGGACACCTTCCCCTCCGACGCCCGCGAACTGGCGGCGGTCGGCCGCTACCTCGGCTACACCCCGGGCCGGGTCGGCGAGATGCTCGACGACTACCGGCGCATCACCCGTCGCGCGCGGGCGGTGGTGGACGAGCTGTTCTACGGCGCGTAGGACCTCGCGGGCGCCCCGGTACGACGCCCGTACGGATCCTGCCCGCCGGGTACGACGCCCGGGACCTCGCCACCGACCCCTGTACGGCGGCGAGGTCCCACGCGCCCGTCCGGGCTACGGGATGGTCTTGTCGTAGCCCTTGTCCTGGGTGGAGTCGTAGACCTGCTTGCCCTGGGCGTCGTAGCCCTTGATCCGCGGGGCCTCGGTGACGGCCCGGTCCAGGACTCCGGTGGCGGCGAACCAGCCGCGGTCGAGGGCGGCTTCGACCTCGGCGCCGCCGTATCCGACGGTGACCCGGGCCACGTCGGGGGTGACGGTGCCGATGCTGCCCCAGCGGTACGGCAGCCGCCAGGCGCCCTCGGAGCGCATCCGCTGCAGGTAGAGCTTGCCCCCGTTGATGTCGGGGGCGACCGGCCACGGCCCGGGATCCGGGCGCGGGCCGGTGGAGGTGTTCAGGCCGCTGGCCTCGCCCTCCTTGATCATGCAGATGAGCCGGGCCGTCGAAGGGGCGTCCTTGACGGCGACGATGAACTGGCCGTTACCCGGCGCGTTGTCGTTGCCGGTGCTGCGGAGCGCGAGCAGGACCCGGTATTCGGTGGCCCTGCCCAGGTCCGGCCGGACGTACGGCAGCGCGGCGGAGTGCTGCCGGTCGTACGCGAGGCACTTCTCGAGCCCGGCGGCCGCGTCCTGGAGGGTGATCCCGTCGGCGAGCTGCCCGGGGGTCGCGGGTGCGGCCGGCCCGGGGGGCGGCTGGGGGGACGGCGGGGCCGTGGTCGGTCCCGGTCCGTCGCCCGCCGCGGACACCCGCTCGGCGGGCCCGTCGCCGGCGTCGGAGCCGGTGAGGGCCAGTGTCGTGACCGGTACGACGGCCAGCACGAACAGGGCCGCCCCGGCCACCGCCAGCCGGCGCCGGCGCTCCGCGCGGCCCTGCCGGACGATCTCCGGGTACGGGGCGGCCGCGGGCCGTACGTCCTCGGCGTCCCGGGCCATCCACGCGCGCAGGTCCCCTTCGAACTCGTCGCCCTGCGGGCCGCTCCGCAGGCGGCCGAGCCCCTCTGCCCGCTCGCCGTCCCGGCCGCTGCCCCGCCCGTGGTCCTCGCCGTTGCCCTGCCCGTTCACGCGGCCGCCCCCTCGTTCCTCGTCGCGATCCGGTCCAGCCCGGGCCAGGCCCGCAGTTTCACCAGGGCCTTGGACGCCTGGCTCTTGACGGTGCCCTGGGAGCACCCGAGGACGTCGGCGGTCTCGGCCTCGGAGAGGTCCTCCCAGTACCGCATCACCACCACCGCCCGCTGGCGGGCGGGAAGTCGGGCCAATGCCTCCATCAGCACGCTGCGTTCGTCGGCCCATGCCACGGCGTTGTCGCGCACCGAGGTGTCCGGCACGCTGGCCGTCAGCCGCTCGGCGACCCGGCGCTTGCGGAACCGGTCGCTGTTGCACGTGACCAGCATCCGGCGGACGTACGCCTCGGGGCTGTCCATGCGCGCCACGCGCCGCCACGACCGGTACGCCTTCGCGAGCGCTGCCTGGGTCACGTCCTCCGCGTCGTGCGGATCGCCCGTCAACAGGTAAGCGGTCCGCACCAGATGGGTCCAGCGTGCGGCGACGAACGAGTGGAAGTGAGCTTCTTCCTCGGCTTGCATCGGCACCTCCTTCGCCCCCTTGACCACCACCCGCTCGGATTCGGTTGCCCCGCGGGGCAGTCGAATTTCTCACGGGATCGCGGCCGGGGGTCAGGCGGCCTCGGTCGCGGGCCGGGCGCCGGAGCCCGGGCCGGAGCCCGGGCCGGGGTCCGGGTCGGGGTCCGGCTCCGGGTCGGGCTCGAGATCCGGGTCGGGTCCGGGGTCCGGGCCCTTCGCCGGTGCGGGTTCCGAGGCCGCGACCCGGACCGGTGCCCACGCCGGCGCCGGCGCCGGGACTCGCCCGGGCGGGGCCGACCGCAGCGCGAGGGGGACGTTGTACGACACCGTCCGGGTGACGACCTGCCCGGACGGGAGGCGCTCCCGGGTCCGGGACAGGTAGCCGTGCGCCTCCTGTTCGCGCAGGGCCGCCGCGATGCGGGTCTCGCCCTCGGAGAAGCGCGCCGACAGGGCCTTGATGGAGACCGGGGCGCCGGTGGGCAGGGACTGGATGTGGATGGACAGGCCGATCGCGGTCAAGCTCAGCTCGCCGTGCTGGGCGAGGCGGTTGCAGATCTTGACGTAACGCTCGGCCGGGGGGTCTTGCTCGTGCATGACGCCGGGCCTCGGATTGCCGTACGGAGCGCGCGGGGACGCGCTGAGCTGCTGTGGGGCCACGGGAAGCCGTTCACTTCCCGAGCGGTGAGGCCCTCGGCCGGGATGCGGGTCCCGGCGGGGGCCGTTCGTGTGTCGGGTGGTGCCGGGGCTGAGCCTGCACCCTGAATTGGCATATGCGCCAGTCGAGTTGATCTCATTCACCCGACCGGGTGAGGGCGCCGCCGGTGCGGCCGGGGCGGGTCCTTTCCCCCGGTCCTCACCGCGGTCGGGGTCACGCGCCGATGCGTACCAGCGCGAGGGTGATGTTGTCGGGACCCCCGGCCTCGATGGCGGCCTTCCACAGCTCGTACGCCGCCTTTCCGTCGTCGTGCACCCGCAGCAGCTCGTCGATGGCTTCCTCCGGCACCGGGTCGGTCAGCCCGTCGCTGCACAGCAGGTAGCGGTCGCCCGTGGACAGCGGAAGGGTCGCCACATGGGGCGTGACCGTGCTGTGCCCGCGCCTGCCGCCCAGCGTCTGCGTCACGGCCGACGTGGTGCGCCGGCCCGGCTCCGGCGGCGGACTGTCGTCCACGCTGACCTGGCGCAGCCCGTCCGGGGCCGCGTGGAACACCTTGCTGTCACCCACGTTGAACGTCAGCAGCGAATCCGCCAGGACCAGGGTCCCGGCCACCGTGGTCCCCATGGCGGTCAGCTCCGGGCGGCCCGACGTGGCCGAGAACACCGCGTGATTGCAGAGGTCCAGGGCGTTCTCGACGGCCTGGGCGCCGTCCAGCGAGGGGCCGAGCAGGGCGAGCTCGCGGACGACCAGCTCGCTGGCGACCTCGCCGGCCGGCTGCCCGCCCAGCCCGTCGGCGACCGCGACGACGAGCGGTCTGCCGAGGGGGAACAGGAGCGTCTGGGGGCTCGTGGTCGTGGTCCCGCACAGCGTCCACGGTCCGACGACCAGGCTGTCCTCGTTGTGCTCGCGGACCAGCCCGACATGACTCAGGGCGGTCACGGCTATGTACGCCACGATGACGTCCCGCCTCTCCGCAACGGCAGACGCGTTCCTCACCCCATTGTCACGCCACTCGGCACGCGGCGCGTGGCCTGCCGGACGCGGCCGCCCGCCCGGCCCGGCCGCGGCGGGGGACCCACCCCCCGAAGGCGTACGCCCGCTTCGCCGCGGAGCGCGCCGGGAAGCCTCCCGTAGCACCGACACCACCGCCCCCGAAGGAGAAGCGCCGTGCCCGCTGCCGACACCGTCCTCACCGGAGGCCGCGTCCGCACCCTCGACCCCGCCCGCCCCGAGGCCCGTGCGGTAGCCGTCCTCGGCGGCACCGTCGTCGCCGTCGGCGACGAGGCCGACGTACGCGACTGGCGCGGACCCGGCACCGAGGTGACCGACCTCGCCGGCGCCACCCTCACCCCCGGACTCACCGACGCCCACAGCCACCCCGTCTGGGGCATCGAGATGGCCACCGGTACGGACCTCTCCGCCGTCACCGACGTGGACCGGCTCCGCGCCGCGCTGCGCGAGGCCGCCCGCGGCCCCGGCGGCTGGATCCTCGGCCACGGCCTCGACCACAACGCGTTCGGCGGCCGCCCCGTCGACAAGGCGCTGATCGAGGACGTCCTCGACGGCGCCCCCGCCTTCCTGCGCCTCTACGACGGCCACTCCGCCCTGGCCTCCGGCGCGGCCCTGGCCGCCGCCGGGATCACCGGCCCGCGCACCTTCGCCCAGCGCTCCGAGATCGTCTGCGACGGCGCCGGGCAGCCCACCGGCCACCTGATCGAGCAGGCCGCGATGGACCTGGTGGGCTCCCTCGCGCCGAAGCCCGCGTACGCCGAGCGCCGGGCCCGGCTCACCCGGCTGCTCTCCGACATGGCCGCGACCGGGCTGACGGGCGCCCACGTCATGGATCTCGGGGCCGGGGACGTACCGGCCCTGCTCGCGACCGTGGAGTACGAGGGCGATCTGCCGCTGCGGCTGAACCTGTCGCCCTGGTGCATGCCGGGCGCGGGCCCCGACGAGCTGGAGGAGCTGATCGAGACCCAGCTGCTCGGCGGCCGCCACTGGCGGGTCGGCGGCGTGAAGTTCTTCATGGACGGCACCGTCGAGGGCGGCACCGCCTGGCTGGAGCGGGCCGACTGCCACGGCCAGGGCACGGAGGCCTTCTGGCCGGACCCGCACGCCTACGCCGGGGCGCTACGGGTCCTCGACACGGCCGGGGTCCGGACCGCGACCCACGCCATCGGTGACGCGGCCGTCCGGCACGTCCTGGACACCGTGGCCTCGCTGGGCGCGCAGGCCCGGATGCGGCACCGGATCGAGCACATCGAGACGGTCCCCGACGACCAGCTGAAGCGGTTCGCGGAGCTCGGGGTGATCGCCTCGATGCAGCCGCCGCACACCGCGTACACCCGGGCCGACCCCAGTGACGAGTGGTCCAGGCGGCTGGGAGGCGAGCGGGCCGGCCGCGCCTGGCGCTGCCGTGACCTGCGGGACGCGGGCGCGGTGCTCGCGCTGGGCTCGGACTGGCCGATCGCCCACCACGACGCCCGCCAGGTGCTGGCCGTGGCCCGCAGCCCGCGCGGCGCGGCCTCGGCCGGTACGCCGGCGTGGACCGGGGCGGCGCTGACGGGGCTGATGGCCCTGGAGGGCATGACCTCGCACGCCGCGCTCGCGGCGGGGGAGGAGCGGGTGGCGGGCCGGATCGCGGCCGGGTTCCGGGCGGATCTGACGGCCTTCGGGCTGGATCCGGTGGAATGTCCGGCGGACGAGCTGGCCGAGGCTCCGGTCCGGCTCACGATGTCGGGCGGGCGGATCACCCACAGGGCGGACTGAGGCCCGGCCCGGGGAGGCCCGGCGCGGGGGAGGCCCGGCGAGCCCTGCGCGGCTCCGCGCGGCTGGGGTCTCCGTGCCGGAAGTGCTCCGTGCCGGAAGGGACTCCGTGCCGGAAGCGGCTCAGTTCCGGAAGCGGCTCAGCGCAGGATGGTTGAGCACGGCCGTCGCCACCGGGTGGCGGCCGGTGTCCTCGGGCCGACGGGGCAGCCGGTGCGGGAGGGACCCGTACCAGGCGCGGGAAACGGCGAAGCCGAAGGCCAGGCAGAGCATGCCGCCCACGGCGTCGAGCCAGAAGTGGTTGGCGGTGGACACGATCACGATCAGTGTCGCCGTCGGGTAGAGCAGGCCCAGGATCCGGGCCCAGGGGGCGGAGGCGACCGCGAAGATCGTCAGCCCGCACCAGAGCGACCACCCTATGTGCATGGAGGGCATGGCCGCGTACTGGTTCGACATGTGCTTGAGGTTGCCGGAGGCCATGGACCCCCAGGTGTGGTGGACCAGCACGGTGTCGACGAAGTCGTGCCCGTTCATCAGCCGGGGCGGCGCGAGCGGGTAGAAGTAGTAGCCGACCAGGGCCACGCCCGTGGTGGCGAAGAGGACGAGCCGCGTCGCCGCGTAACGCCCGGGATGGAAACGGTAGATCCAGACCAGCACGCCGATGGTGACGATGAAGTGGAGCGTGGCGTAGTAGTAGTTCATGCTCACCACGAGCCAGGTCACCGAATTGACGGCGTGGTTGACCTTCTCCTCCACGGCGATGCCGAGCGCCTGCTCCACCTTCCAGATCCAGTCGGCGTTCGCGAGCGCGGCCGCCTTCTGCTCGGGCACGGCGTTGCGGATCAGCGAGTACGTCCAGTAGCTGACCGCGATGAGCAGGATCTCGAACCAGAGCCGGGGCCGCCGCGGAACGCGCAGCCGGGAGAGCCGGGCACGCTCGGAAGACTCCGGGCGGTTCGCGCCCTCGGCCCCGACGGGTGACGAGAGGTCCGTCCGGGTATCCAGTGTCTTCACGCTCGCTTCACCCATAGGGAAAGAGTCTGCCAGATGGCGTACTCGCCTCCGATCATCCCCGAGGACGGTCTTGGGCGCAGCATCTCCCCCTCGCGAACGAGCGGAGCCCTTGTGTCCCTAGGGGTTCTCGATCAGGTGCGGGCGGGGCCCCGGCCCTGCTGCGGCCCCGACGCGGTCGACCCCCGGACCACCAGCTCGGGCAGGAAGACGAACTCGCTGTGCGGCGCCGGCGTCCCGCCGATCTCCTCCAGCAGGGTCCGGACGGCCGCCTGGCCCATGGCCTGGACGGGCTGGCGGATCGTGGTCAGCGGCGGATCCGTGAACGCTATGAGAGGGGAGTCGTCGAAGCCCACGACCGAGACGTCCTGCGGCACCCGCAGCCCCTGCTGCCGGGCCGCCCGGATCGCGCCGAGCGCCATCATGTCGCTCGCGCACACCACCGCCGTGCAGCCCCGCGAGATGAGCGCGGCCGCGGCGGCCTGGCCGCCCTCCAGCGTGTAGAGGGAGTGCTGGACCAGCTCCTCGATCTCGTCCTCGGAGAGGCCGAGCCGCTCCTTCATGCCGAGCCGGAAGCCCTCGATCTTGCGCAGGACGGGCACGAACCGCTTGGGTCCGACGGCCAGTCCGATCCGGGTGTGCCCGAGCGCGGTCAGGTGGGTCACCGCGAGCTGCATGGCGGCGCGGTCGTCGGGGGAGACGAAGGGGGCCTGCACCTTGTCGGAGAACCCGTTGATGAGGACGTACGGGACGCCCTGCCCGCGGAGTTGGTCGTAGCGGCCCATGTCGGCCGTGGTGTCCGCGTGCAGTCCGGAGACGAAGATGATCCCGGAGACCCCGCGGTCGACGAGCATCTCGGTCAGCTCGTCCTCGGTGGACCCGCCGGGCGTCTGCGTGGCCAGCACCGGCGTGTACCCCTGCCGGGTCAGCGCCTGGCCGATGACCTGGGCGAGCGCCGGGAAGATGGGATTGTCCAGCTCGGGGGTTATCAGGCCGACGAGACCCGCGCTGCGCTGGCGCAGTCGTACGGGGCGTTCGTAGCCGAGCACGTCGAGGGCGGCCAGCACGGATTCACGGGTGCCTGCGGCCACACCGGGCTTGCCGTTGAGCACGCGGCTGACTGTGGCTTCGCTGACCCCCGCCTGGGCTGCGATGTCGGCTAGCCGTGCGGTCACGGGATTGGACTGTACCGGTCGCACGCTACAAAGCCCACCAGGTGCACGAGTCCGAGGGCAGCCGCACGGTCCGGCCGTCCGTCTCCACCGGAGCGCTGGAGAGTACGGGGCGCCCGGGCGCGGGAAGTTCGAGTGGAGCGGGCCGGGTGTTGAGGGTGCAGGCGAAGCCGGGCCGGGTGAAGAGGAGGACGCCCTCGGGCGCGGGCAGCCAGGTCAGCGGCCCGGCCTCGGGGGCGCCGAGGCCGGGGAGTGCGCGGCGCAGTTCGAGGGCCGCGCGGTAGAGCTCGAGGGTGGAGTGGGGGTCGCCGGTCTGCGCGGCGACGCTCAGGCCGGCCCATGCGGCGGGCTGCGGGAGCCAGCTGCCGCCGGTGCCGAAGCCGTACGGCGCCTCGTCGCCGGACCAGGGGATCGGGACGCGGCAGCCGTCGCGCAGCCCGTCCTGCCCGGCGGTGCGGGCGAAGGCCGGGTCCCGGCGGACGTGGTCCGGGAGGTCGGTCACCTCGGGCAGGCCGAGTTCCTCGCCCTGGTAGACGTACGCCGACCCGGGCAGGGCCAGCATCAGCAGCGCGGCCGCCCGCGCCCGGGCCAGACCCTGAGCCCCGCCGCCGTACCGCGTGACGTGGCGGACCACGTCGTGGTTCGACAGTACCCACGTGGTCGGGGCGCCGACCGAGGCGGTGGCGGTCAGGGACTCGTCGACGACGGTCCGCATCGCGGCGGGGTCCCACGGGCAGTTGAGGAAGCGGAAGTTGAAGGCCTGGTGCAGCTCGTCGGGGCGCACGTACAGCGCGAGCCGCTCCGAGGTGGGCGCCCAGGCCTCGGCGACCCCCACGCGCGGGCCCTCGTAGGAGTCGAGGAGCCGCCGCCAGGAGCGGTGGATCTCGTGGACGCCGTCCTGGTCGAAGAAGGGGAGCGGCTCGGTGCCGATCAGTGTGGCCTGCGCGCCGCGGCCGATGTCCGGCAGCCCGGGGGCCTTGACCATGCCGTGGGCCACGTCCACGCGGAAGCCGTCGACGCCGAGGTCGAGCCAGAAGCGCAGGACGGAGGCGAATTCCTCGGCGACCTCGGGGCACTGCCAGTTCAGGTCGGGCTGCTCGGGGGCGAAGAGGTGCAGGTACCACTCCCCGTCGGGGGTCCGGGTCCAGGCCGGGCCCCCGAAGACCGACTCCCAGTCGTTGGGGGGCCCGGCGCCCGTGGGCCCCCGGCCGGGCCGGAAGTGGTAGCGGGCCCGGGCGGGGGCCCCGGGGGCGCCGGCCAGCGCCTCGCGGAACCAGGGGTGCTGCTCGGAGGTGTGGTTCGGGACCACGTCCACGATGACGCGCAGGCCGAGGGCGTGGGCGGAGCGGACGAGGTCGTCGGCGTCGGAGAGGTCGCCGAAGAGGGGGTCGACCGCCCGGTAGTCGGCCACGTCGTAGCCGCCGTCGGCCTGGGGGGAGACGTAGAAGGGGGTCAGCCACACGGCGTCGACCCCGAGCCGGGCCAGGTGGGGCAGGCGCTCGCGGACCCCGCGCAGGTCTCCGACGCCGTCGCCGTCGCTGTCCCCGAAGGAGCGCACGTACACCTGGTAGATGACCGCATCGCGCCACCAGCCACCGCTTTCGTTGGCGTTGCTGGAAGCGCTTGCAAGCCGGGAGGCGGTCAGCTCGTGGGTCATATCGGGTCAACGCAGGTATGCGCCCCCTGGTTGCGGGCCCGGGCGGTCGAAGAAGGTTCGAACTAACAGCAAGGTGCGGCAACCGTCCGGACACGCGGATGTAACGATGAGCCCTTCTTGCAGAAATTTGCCGCAAGCTCTTTCGGACAGCTTTCAGGCTTGTTACGTTCTCGGCAACTCGGGACCGCGAGGCGCGGCCGGGATCATCGAAGGAGTTCATATGCGGCGTGGCATAGCGGCCACCGCGCTGGTCGCGGCTCTGGCGCTCGCGGCGACGGCTTGCGGCGGTGACACCAAGGACGACGGCGGGGCCAAGGCCGACGGAGAGCTCTCCGGCACGGTCACGTGGTGGGACACCTCGAACGACGCCGAGAAGGCGTCCTTCCAGAAGATCGCCGAGGCGTTCACCGCCAAGCACCCCAAGGTGACCGTCAAGTACGTCAACGTTCCCTACGGTGACGCCCAGAACAAGGTCAAGAACGCCTTCAGCAGCGGCTCCGAGGCCCCGGACGTCATCCGCTCCGACGTGGGCTGGGTCGCCGACTTCGCCTCCCTCGGCTACCTCGCCGAGGTCCCGGCCGACACGGCGAAGAAGATCGACGCCGAGTTCCTGCCCCAGGCCGCGGCCAGCGGCAAGTACGAGGGCAAGTCCTACGCCGTCCCGCAGGTCATCGACACCCTCGGCCTCTTCTACAACAAGAAGATGCTCGCCGACGCCGGCGTCCAGCCGCCCACGACGCTGGAAGAGGTGAAGACCGCCGCCGCCGCCATCAAGGCCAAGACCGGCAAGGCCGGCCTCTACCTGCGCGGCGACGACTCCTACTGGTTCCTCCCCCTCATCTACGGAGAGGGCGGCGACCTCGTCGACGCGAAGACCAAGACGGTCACCGTCGACAACGCGGCCGGCGTCAAGGCGTTCAAGACCGCCCGCGACCTGGTCACCTCGGGCGCGGCGATCACCAACGCCACCGACGGCTGGACCAACATGCAGACCGCCTTCAAGTCGGGCGAAGCCGCGATGATGATCAACGGTCCGTGGGCCGTCGCCGACAGCTACGCCGGCGACCAGTTCAAGGACAAGGCCAACCTCGGCATCGCCGCCGTCCCGGCCGGCTCCGTCAAGGCGGGCGCCCCCCAGGGCGGCCACGACCTCGCCGTCTACGCGGGCTCCAAGAACATCCCCGCCGCGCAGGCCTTCGTCGACTACATGACCTCGCAGGAGGTGCAGGTCCAGTCCGCCAAGGACCTGAGCCTGCTCCCGACCCGGACCGCCGCCTACGAGCAGCCCGACGTCAAGTCCAACGAGATGGTCCAGTTCTTCAAGCCGGCCGTGGACAAGGCCGTCGAGCGCGCCTGGATCCCGGAGAACGGCTCCCTCTTCGAGCCGCTCAAGGTCGAGTACACCAAGGCGATCACCGGGGCCTCGAGCCCGGAGGACGCGGCCAAGTCGGCCGGCGTCGAATTCCGCAAGATCCTCAAGGGCTGGAAGTAACGAAACCATGGCTGCTCACACCAGCCAGTCGGTGGCGAAGGCCGCGGGCAGCGAAGTCGGTCCTGATGCCGACCTCGCCGCCCGCGGCCGGAGCCGCAGGACTGACAGCAACAACGGGACCCGGGGCGGGAACCGCCCCGGGCTGAGGCGCGCGCTGGCCACCCACTGGTACGCCTGGGCCATGGTCGCCCCGGTGGTGCTCGTACTCGGCGTGATCATCGGCTGGCCGCTCGTCCGTGGCGTCTACCTGTCGCTGACCGACGCCACCGAGCGCAACGTCGGCCGCACCATCGGCGCCAACCACATCGAGGCGACGTACCAGTTCGTCGGACTCGACAACTACGCCGACGTCCTCGCCGACCCGGTGTTCCTGCAGCGGCTGGTGTGGACGGTGCTGTGGACCGTCGCCTGCGTGTCGATCACCTTCACGCTCGGCCTCGCCCTCGCCACCATGCTCAACCGGGAGTTCAAGGGCCGCGCCGCCTACCGGATGGCGCTCATCCTGCCCTGGGCCGTCCCCGGCTTCGTCTCCGTCTTCGCCTGGCGGTTCCTCTTCAACCGCGACAACGGCATCCTCAACAAGATCCTCGAAGGCGGCGGCATCACCGCCGTCCCGTGGCTCGACGACCCGACCTGGGCCAAGGTCGCGGTCATCGCCGTCAACGTCTGGCTCGGCGTCCCCTTCATGATGGTCGCCCTCCTCGGCGGAATGCAGTCCGTCCCCGGCGAGCTCTACGAGGCCGCCGAGATGGACGGGGCCGGCCCGTGGCAGCGGTTCCGCCACATCACCCTGCCGGGGCTGCGCGCCGTCAGCATGACGGTGATCCTGCTCTCCACCATCTGGACCTTCAACATGTTCCCGGTGATCTTCCTGCTCACCCGGGGCGGACCGGGCGACTCCACCGAGATCCTGGTCACCCAGGCCTTCCGCGAGGCGTTCGTCTCCAGCCCGCGCGACTTCGCCGGCTCGGCGACCTGGGGCGTACTGATCCTCCTGCTGCTCATGATCTTCGCGCTGGTCTACCGGCGCTCGCTGCGCAAGCAGGGAGAGGTGTGGTGACCGTGACGACCCCGCCCAAGACCGCCGCCCACCCTGGCCGCCGCCGGGGGCAGCGCTCCCCGCTGGCCTCCGCGGGCCTGCACGCCACCCTGGTCGGCGCGTCCGTGATCGCCGTGTTCCCGGTGCTGTGGGTCCTGCTGACCTCGCTCAAGCCCGCGAAGCACGCCATCTCCACGGACTTCGTCAAGGAACCGACCCTCGACAACTACCGCTACCTGGTGGAGTCGACCTCCTTCCTCACCTGGTTCGGCAACTCCGTCCTGGTGGCCGGCATCACCACCGTCCTCGGGGTGTTCATCGCCGCCACCACCGGATACGCCGTCAGCCGCTTCAAGTTCCCCGGAATGAAGCCGCTGATGTGGACCCTGCTCATCACGCAGATGTTCCCGATGGCCATCCTCATCGTGCCGCTCTACAACCTCATGGGCGACCTCGGGCTGCTCAACCAGCCGCTCGGCCTGATCATCACGTACCTCACCATCGCCGTGCCGTTCTGCGCCTGGATGATGAAGGGCTTCTTCGACACCATCCCCGTGGAGATCGACGAATCCGGCCGGGTCGACGGGCTCAACCCCTTCGGCACCTTCTGGCGGCTCATCCTGCCGCTCGCCAAGCCCGGCCTCGCCGTCACCGGCTTCTACGCCTTCATCACCGCCTGGGGCGAAGTCGCCTACGCCTCCGCCTTCATGGTCGGCGACGAGCACCTCACCCTGGCCGGAGGACTGCAGACCTTCGTCACCCAGTACACCTCCAACTGGGGCGCCATGAGCGCGGCCTCCGTCCTCATCGCCATCCCCGCCGCGTTCTTCTTCCTCTTCGCCCAGCGTCACCTCGTCGCCGGGATGACGGCAGGCGCGACCAAGGGCTGACCGCCCCGTCACGGGCTGACCACCCGTTGCCCGCCCCCTCTCACCCCCGGCCCGATCTCTCAAGGACGACATGACCCAGCACCTCGCCGACGCGCTCCCCACCTCCACCGGCACCACGCCCGGCTGGTGGAGAGAAGCGGTGATCTACCAGGTCTATCCGCGCAGCTTCGCCGACTCCAACGGGGACGGCATGGGGGACCTCGAAGGCATCCGCAGCCGACTGCCCTACCTCAAGGAGCTGGGCGTCGACGCCGTCTGGCTCAGCCCCTTCTACGCCTCCCCGCAGGCGGACGCCGGCTACGACGTCGCCGACTACCGGGCCATCGACCCCATGTTCGGCAGCCTGCACGACGCCGACGCCGTGATCCGCGAAGCCCACGCGCTCGACCTGCGGATCATCGTGGACCTGGTCCCCAACCACTGCTCCGACCAGCACGAATGGTTCAAGCAGGCGCTGCGCGAAGGCCCGGGCAGCCCGCTGCGCGAACGCTTCCACTTCCGCGCCGGGCGCGGCGAGGACGGCGTGGAGCCCCCGAACGACTGGGAGTCGATCTTCGGCGGACCGGCCTGGACCCGGGTCGCCGACGGGGAGTGGTACCTGCACCTCTTCGCCCCCGAGCAGCCCGACTTCAACTGGGAACACCCCGCCGTCCAGGACGAGTTCCGCTCGATCCTGCGCTTCTGGCTCGACCTCGGCGCCGACGGCTTCCGCATCGACGTGGCCCACGGCCTGGTCAAGGCCCCCGGTCTGCCCGACCTCGGCCGCGGCGAACAGCTCAAGCTGCTCGGCAACCAGGTCCTGCCCTTCTTCGACCAGGACGGGGTCCACGAGATCTACCGCTCCTGGCGCCGCGTCCTCGACGAGTACGCGGGCGACCGCATCGGCGTCGCCGAGGCGTGGACCCCGAGCGCGGACCGCACGGCCCTGTACCTGCGGCCCGACGAGCTGCACCAGGCCTTCAACTTCCACTACCTGAACACCGGATGGGACGCGCAGGCGCTGCGCGCCACCATCGACGAGTCGCTGGACGCGATGCGCCCGGTCGGCGCGCCGACCACGTGGGTGCTGTCGAACCACGACGTGGTCCGTCACGTCACGCGGTACGGCGGCGGGGCGCAGGGTCTGGCCCGGGCGCGGGCGGCCGCGCTGCTGATGCTGGCCCTGCCCGGGTCGGCGTACGTCTACCAGGGCGAGGAACTCGGCCTGCCCGAGGTGACCGACCTCCCGGACGCGGTCCGCCAGGACCCGGCGTTCGCCCGGGGCGAGGGGCAGGACGGGCTGCGCGACGGCTGCCGCGTCCCGATCCCGTGGTCCGGCGACGAGGCGCCGTACGGCTTCGGCACCGGTGGCAGCTGGCTCCCGCAGCCCGCCGCATGGGCCGGCCTGAGCGTCGCCGCGCAGACCGGCGACCCCGGCTCCACCCTGGAGCTGTACCGCGCGGCGCTGCGGCTGCGCCGTTCGCACCCGGAGCTGGGCGCGGGCGACGCGGTGGAGTGGCTGGAGGCCCCCGAGGGCGTCCTGGCGTTCCGCCGGGGCGACTTCACCTGCACGGTGAACACCACGGCCGAGCCGGTGCGGATCCCCGCGCCGGGCACGGTCCTGCTGGCGAGCTCCGCACTGGCGGACACCGACGTACTGGCACCCGACACGGCGGTGTGGTGGCAGGGGTGACCTCCCCGCTCCGGCTGACGGACATCGCCGCGCAGGCCGAGGTCAGCGAGGCGACCGTCAGCCGTGTCCTCAACGGCAAGGCGGGCGTGGCGTCCGGCACCCGTCACAAGGTGCTGGCCGCCATGGACCTGCTGGGCTACGAGCGCCCCGTGCGCCTGCGGCGACGCAGCAACGGGCTGGTCGGTCTGCTGATCCCCGAGCTCACCAACCCCATCTTCCCGGCGTTCGCCCAGGTCATAGAGCAGGCGCTGGCGGGGCACGGCTACACCCCGGTGCTGTGCACGCAGACGCCGGGCGGGGCCACCGAGGACGAGCTGGTGGAGCAGCTGGAGGAGCGCGGGGTCACGGGCATCGTGTTCCTGTCCGGCCTGCACGCGGACTCCTCCGCGGACCCGGCCCGCTACCAGCGACTGGCCGCCCGGGGCGTCCCGTTCGTCATGATCAACGGCTTCAACGAGCAGGTGCAGGCGCCGTTCATCTCTCCGGACGACCGCGCGGCGGCGGAGATGGCGGTACGCCACCTGGAGGACCTGGGCCACCGGCGGATCGGCCTCGCCATCGGGCCGACGCGCTACGTTCCGTCGGCCCGCAAGGAGGCGGGTTTCGTCTCCGCCCTCCCCTCGGCCAAGGCCGAGGGCCTGATCCAGCGCACCCTGTTCACGGTGGAGGGCGGACACGCGGCGGGCGGAGCCCTGCTGGAGCGCGGCTGCACGGGCATCGTGTGCGGCAGCGACCCCATGGCCCTCGGCGTCATCCGCGCGGCGCGCGAGCGGGGCCTGCGGGTCCCGGAGGACGTCTCGGTCGTCGGCTTCGACGACTCCCCGCTGATCGCCTTCACGGACCCCCCGCTCACCACGGTCCGCCAACCGGTCCGCGCGATGGCCACGGCGGCCGTCGGAGCCCTCCTCGAAGCGGTGGCCGGCACCCCGGTCCAGCGCACGGAGTACGTCTTCCAGCCGGAACTGGTGGTGCGCGGGTCGACGGGCCAGGGGCCGGGGGAGTAGGGCGGTGGCTTCGGGGGTTGGGCGTGCTGCGGGCGGGCCGGTGGCTCTGACGGTCCCCGCCCGCGCGTGACTTCGGATCGTCGCCCACCGGCAACGACGGACAGCGGGCGTGGTCCGGGAGGGAGTCTGCCGACTACTCCAAGGCCAGGCCCCATCGCACCGCACGTTCGACGGGGGAGTAGGCGCCGTCGTGGCGGTCCAGGTCGAGCGGGGCGGTCGCGGTGAGGGGCGGCTGGGCCATGAACCGCGGGGCGGTGCCGCGGTTGGCCTGGGACGAGTGGATCAGGAACGGGTGGCAGAGGTAGACATCGCCTGCCTGCCCGGTGGCCAGGGCCAGCGGGCGATCGGGCGCGTCGAGCCTGCCCGCCCGGTCCATGGCCGCGCAGAGCGCGAAGAGGTCCATGCCCGCATCGCCCGCGGGCTGCAGGAACGCCGGGACGTCCAGGTGCGAGCCGACCTTGATCCTGGTCGGCGCGGTCTCGGCGTCGACGTCGGAGAAGAGGAACAGCATCAGCAGCGCCCGGTCGCGGGACTGGAGATTGAGCCGGTATCCCGTCTCTCCTTCGGGTGTGTAGCCGGCATCCATGTGCCAGCCGGCGTCGCCCGGGTCGGCCGGGTGCGGAAAGCGGATGGGGAACGTGCCGAGACCAACGCGTCGCGCCCACCGGCCCGGACCCACGAGCTGGTCGAAGGCGGAGTGCAGGCGCTCGGTGGTGGCCGCCCGCTGGAACGGCTCGTCCGCGTAGCCGCCGAGCCTGACGACGGGCTCGGTCCAGGTCGCCGGGTCGTCCGGATCGAGTCCGGTCTCGCGCCACAGAAAGGCCCGGCACTCCTCCGCCAGCGCACGTGGAAACGCCTCCGGAAGGCGGACGAAGCCGTCCGTGACGAACCGCTCGATCTCGTCTGCTGACAGCACGTTCTCCATGGCAGCCGATTTTCGACAGGAACACGAAGATCGGCAACCGGGATTCGCGGGGGCCGCCCGCGGGCGGCCCGTACCCCCTCTGACCGACGGCCCCGGGTCCGGCAGCCCGCCACCCCCGGCCCCGCCCTGAAACAATTCTGCAATCTCTTGCGCAAAGTCTTGCAGGGCTCCCTCCTGGCCCCTACGGTCGCTGCAATCCCCAACTCGGCCGTGACCGGCCCCACTCGGTCCGGCCCGCCTCTTCGCCAGGAGGAATGCCCCATGTCCCGCCCCGCCAGAGCCGTCAGGGCCGTCAGGGTCGTCAAGACCGCCCGTGCCGCCGTCGCGCTGTTCTCCGTGTCCGCCCTCGCCTCCCTCGCCGCCGCGGCCGCGATCACCGCGCAGGCCCCGCAGGCCTTCGCCGCCACCCCCGGGGACAAGGACGTCACCGCCGTCATGTTCGAGTGGCGGTTCGACTCCGTGGCCAAGGCCTGCGGAGACAGTCTCGGTCCCGCCGGCTACGGGTACGTCCAGGTCTCGCCCCCGCAGGAGCACATCCAGGGGGCGCAGTGGTGGACCTCGTACCAGCCCGTCAGCTACAAGATCGCCGGACGGCTCGGTGACCGGGCGGCCTTCAAGGCGATGGTCGACGCGTGTCACGCGGCCGGCGTGAAGGTCGTCGCCGACTCCGTCGTCAACCACATGGCGGCCTCCGACGGGACCGGAACCGGCGGTACTTCGTACACGAAGTACAACTACCCGGGTCTGTACTCCGGCGCCGACATGGACGACTGCCGGGCGACGATCTCCAACTACACCGACCGCGCCAACGTCCAGAACTGCGAGCTCGTCCAGCTCGCCGACCTCGACACCGGCGAGGACTACGTCCGCGGCCGCATCGCCGGCTACCTCAACGACCTCCTCTCCCTCGGCGTCGACGGCTTCCGGATCGACGCCGCCAAGCACATGCCCGCCGCCGACCTCGCCAGCATCAAGTCCCGGCTGACGAACCCCGGCGCCTACTGGAAGCAGGAGGCGATCCACGGCGCCGGCGAGGCCGTCTCGCCGTCCGAGTACCTCGGCAACGGAGACGTGCAGGAGTTCCGCTACGCCCGGGACCTCAAGCGGGTCTTCCAGAGCGAGAACCTCTCCTACCTGAAGAACTTCGGCGAGGCCTGGGGCTACATGCCGAGCGCCCAGTCGGCCGTCTTCGTCGACAACCATGACACCGAGCGCGGCGGCGACACCCTCAACTACAAGGACGGCTCCTCCTACACCCTCGCCAGCGTGTTCATGCTGGCCTGGCCCTACGGCTCTCCGGACGTGCACTCCGGCTACGAGTGGACGGACCGGGACGCGGGACCGCCCAACGGCGGTACGGTCAACGCCTGCTACGCCGACGGCTGGAAGTGCCAGCACTCCTGGCGCGAGATCTCCTCCATGGTCGCCTTCCGCAACTCCGCGCGCGGGCAGGCCGTCACCGGCTGGTGGGACAACGGGGGCGACCAGATCGCCTTCGGGCGGGGAACCAAGGCGTACGTGGCGATCAACCACGAGGCCTCGGCGCTGACCCGGACGTTCCAGACCTCCCTCCCGGCCGGCGGCTACTGCGACGTGCAGAGCGGCCGCGCGGTCACCGTGGACGCCGGCGGGCGCTTCACCGCCACCCTCGGCGCCGGGACGGCTCTGGCCCTGCACGTGGGCGCCCGCAGCTGTGACGCCTCCACGCCCACGCCCACTCCGGCTCCCACCCCCACCGCGGCCTCCGGCGCCGCCTTCGCCGTGAACGCCACCACCTCGCTCGGCCAGGACATCTACGTCACGGGCGACCGCACCGAGCTCGGCGGCTGGAACACCGCCGGAGCCCTCAAGCTCGACCCGGCCGCCTACCCCGTCTGGAAGCTCGACGTCACGCTCCCGCCCGGCACGGTCTTCGCGTACAAGTACGTCCGCAAGGACGCCGCCGGGAACGTCACCTGGGAGAGCGGAGCCAATCGCTCCGCCACGGTCCCCGCCAGCGGCAAGGTCGCGCTGACCGACACCTGGCGCAACTGACTTCCCGTACCGCCCCCGTCCCGCACCCAAGGAGACCCGCCTTGACACGCCCCGCCCTCGCCGGCGCGGCGGGAGTGCTCGCCGCCACCCTGGCCGTGACGCTCCTGCCCGCCCTCCCCGCCGCCGCGGCCGTCGCCGCCAAGGCGCCGCCGGCCCCGCCCTCGGACGCCAAGCTGGCCGCCGAGCCCGCGCGGCACGATCTGACCCGGGAGCAGTTCTACTTCGTCCTCCCGGACCGGTTCGCGAACGGCGACCCGCGCAACGACCGGGGCGGCCTGACCGGCTCCCGGCTGGAGACCGGGCTCGACCCGACGGACAAGGGCTTCTACCAGGGCGGGGACCTCAAGGGGCTGACCGACCGGCTGGACTACATCAAGGGGCTCGGCACCACGGCCATCTGGATGGCGCCGATCTTCAAGAACCAGCCGGTGCAGGGCAAGGGTGCCGACGTCTCGGCCGGCTACCACGGCTACTGGATCACCGACTTCACCCAGGTCGACCCGCACTTCGGGACCAACGCCGACCTGGAGCGCCTGATCGACAAGGCGCACGGGAAGGGGATGAAGGTCTTCTTCGACGTCATCACCAACCACACGGCCGACGTCGTCGACTACCGCGAGGCCTCGTACGGGTACCTCTCCAAGGGTGCCTTCCCCTACCTGACCAAGGACGGGGTGCCCTTCGACGACGCCGACTACGCCGCCGGCGCCGGCGGGAAGGGCGCGTTCGCGAAGACCGACGCCGACTCCTTCCCCCGCACCCCCTTCGTGCCGGAGGCGAAGAAGAACCTCAAGTCCCCGGCCTGGCTCAACGACCCGACCATGTACCACGACCGGGGCGACTCCACCTTCGCCGGCGAGTCCTCCGGGCAGGGCGACTTCTTCGGTCTCGACGACCTGTGGACCGAGCGTCCCGAGGTCGTGGAGGGCATGGAGAAGATCTACGAGAAGTGGGTCAAGGACTTCGACATCGACGGCTTCCGGATCGATACCGTCAAGCACGTCAACACCGAGTTCTGGACGCAGTGGGCCACGGCCCTCGACACCTACGCGGCCCGCCGCGGCCGCAAGGACTTCTTCATGTTCGGCGAGGTCTACTCGGCCGACACCGCCGTCACCTCCCCCTACGTGACCCGCGGCCGCCTCGACGCCACCCTCGACTTCCCGCTGCAGGAGGCGATCCGCTCCTACGCCTCCCAGGGCGCGCCGGCCGGGCGCCTCGCGTCCGTCCTCGGCGACGACTACCGGTACACCACCGACAAGGCGAACGCGTACGAGCAGGTCACCTTCCTCGGCAACCACGACATGGGACGCTTCGGGACCTTCCTGAAGCAGGACCGGCCGGGGGCGGGGGAGCAGGAGCTGCTGGACCGGTACCGGCTGGCCAACGAGCTGATGTTCTTCTCCCGCGGCAATCCGGTGATCTACTCCGGCGACGAGCAGGGGTTCACGGGCGCGGGCGGCGACAAGGACGCCCGCCAGCCGCTCTTCGCCTCGCAGGTGGCCGACTACCTGGACGACGACCAGCTCGGAACGGTGCGCACGCACGCGAGCGATGCTTTCGATCCGGAGCACCCGCTCTACCGGCAGATCAGTGCTCTCTCGAAGCTGACGAAGGACCACCCGGCCCTGCGCGACGGCGTTCAAAGTGAACGTTTCTCCGACGGCTCCGCCTACGCCTTCGCCCGCACCGACACCCGCACCCGCACCGAGTACCTGGTCGCCGCCAACAACGGCACCGAGCCCCGCACCATAGAGCTCGACGCCCCGGCCGGCGCCCAGTACCGCACCCTCTACGGAGGAGCGGCCGCCGGAGCCGCCGCGCTCCCGCGCGCCTCCGCCGCCGGGAAGCTCACCGTCACCGTCCCCGTCCTCGGCTCCGTCGTCCTCCAGGCGACCGCCCCGACCGCCAAGCCCGCCGCCTCCAGCGCCAAGCCCGCCCTCACCCTGACGGCACCGGCCGCGGGCGCCACCGGCACCGTCGAGCTCTCCGCGACCGTGACCGGCGACCCCCTGAGCCGGGTCGTCTTCGCCGCCCAGACCGGCACCGGGCCGTGGCAGGTCCTCGGCTCCGCCGACCACGCCCCGTACAAGGTCACCCACCACGTCGAAGCGGCCACGGCCGCCGGCACCCCGCTGCGCTACAAGGCCGTCGTCGTCGACTCCGCCGGGCGCACCGCGAGCGCCCTCGCCGCGTCGACCGCCGGGCAGGCCCCGCCCGCCGAGGTCCCCACGGCCACCCAGCGCGACTACGCCGTCGTCCACTACAACCGCCCCGACGGCGACTACACCGACTGGCGCCTCTACGCCTGGGGCGACCTCGCCGAGGGCCAGGCCACGGTCTGGCCCGCCGGCCACGGCTTCACCGGCCGCGACGCCTTCGGCGCCTTCGCGTACGTCAAGCTCAAGCCCGGCGCGAGCAGCGTCAGTTACCTCGTCATCGACAAGGACGGCAACAAGGACGTCGCCGCCGACCGGACCATCGACGTGACCAAGACGGGCGAGATCTGGCTCGACCAGGGCAAGGAAGCACCCCGCCCCGAACGCCCCGCCGAGCTCCCGCAGGACGCGACGAAGGCCGTTCTGCACTACCAGCGCCCTGACGGCGCCTACGACGGCTGGGGCCTGCACGTGTGGACCGGCGCCGCGACGCCGACCGAATGGTCCAAGCCGCTGCTCCCCACCCGCACCGACACCTACGGCGCCGTCTACGAGGTCCCGCTCGCCCCCGGGGCCACGAGCCTCAGCTACATCCTCCACAACGGCGACGCCAAGGACCTCCCCACCGACCAGTCCCTGGACCTGAAGGCCACCGGCCACGAGGTCTGGATGCTGGGCGGCGTTCCCTCCTACCTCCTCCCGCAGCCCGCGGGATCCTCGGCCGCCCTGGACCTCACCAAGGCCGAAGCGGTCTGGATCGACCGTGACACCCTCGCCTGGAACGCCCCCGCGGCGGCCGCCTCCGTACAGCTCCTCGCCTCCCGCGAGGGCCGGATCGCCACCGAGGGCGGCGCCCTGACCGGGGCGGACGCGGCGCAGTGGCTGCGCCTGTCGAAGTCCCAGCTGACCGAGGCCCAGAAGAAGCGCTTCCCGCACCTGGCCTCCTCCGCGGCCTACACCGTCGACCCCCGCGACCGCGAGCGGGTGCGCGAGGCCCTGCGCGGCCAGCTCGTCGCGAGCGCCCGCGCCGCGAACGGCGCGGTCCTGGCCGCCACCGGGGTGCAGCTCGCCGGGGTCCTCGACGACCTGTACGCCAACACCGCCCCGCTCGGCCCCGTCTTCAAGGACGGCCGCCCCACCCTCTCCGTCTGGGCCCCCACCGCCCAGCAGGTCTCCCTCGAACTCGGCGGCGAAGGCGGCCGCACCGTCCCCATGCGCCGCGACGACACCACCGGCGTCTGGTCGGTGCGCGGCGAGCGCTCCTGGACCGGCAAGCCGTACCGCTACGCCGTCACCGTGTGGGCCCCGAGCACCCGCCAGGTGGTCCGCAACCTCGTCACGGACCCCTACTCCACCGCCCTGACCGCGGACTCCACCCACAGCCTGGCCGTCGACCTGGCCGACCCGAAGCTGGCCCCGCCCGGCTGGCGCGACCTGAAGAAGCCCGCGCCCGTCCCGTTCGTCTCCGCGCAGATCCAGGAGCTGCACGTCCGCGACTTCTCCGTGGCGGACCCCACCAGCACCCACCCCGGCCAGTACCTGGCCTTCACCGACACCGCCTCGGCGGGCATGCGCCACCTGCGCGAGCTGGCCGCCGCCGGGACCTCCTACGTCCACCTCCTGCCCGCCTTCGACATCGGGACCATCCCGGAAAAGCCCACGGACCGCACCGAGCCCTCCTGTGACCTGAAGGTCTACGCCCCCGACTCCGAGGAGCAGCAGGCCTGCGTGGCCGCCGCGGCCGCGAAGGACGCGTACAACTGGGGCTACGACCCGCTGCACTACACGGTCCCCGAGGGCTCGTACGCGAGCGACCCCGACGGCACGGCCCGCACCGTGGAGTTCCGCCGCATGGTGCAGTCGCTCAACGGCGCGGGCCTGCGCACGGTCATGGACGTGGTCTACAACCACACCGTGGCCTCGGGCCAGTCGGACAAGTCCGTCCTGGACCGCATCGTGCCCGGCTACTACCAGCGGCTGCTGGCCGACGGCTCCGTCGCCACGTCCACCTGCTGCGCCAACACCGCCCCCGAGAACGCCATGATGGGCCGCCTCGTGGTGGATTCGGTGGTCACCTGGGCCAAGCAGTACAAGGTCGACGGCTTCCGCTTCGACCTCATGGGCCACCACCCGAAGGACAACATCCTGGCGGTGCGCGCCGCCCTGGACGCGCTGACCGTCGCCAAGGACGGGGTCGACGGGAAGAAGATCGTCCTCTACGGGGAGGGCTGGAACTTCGGGGAGGTCGCGAACGACGCCCGCTTCGTCCAGGCCACCCAGCAGAACATGGCGGGCACCGGCATCGCCACCTTCTCCGACCGGGCCCGCGACGCGGTGCGCGGCGGTGGCCCCTTCGACGAGGACCCGCGGGTACAGGGCTTCGCGTCCGGCCTGTTCACCGCCCCGAACGCCTCCCCGGCGAACGGTACGAGCGAGCAGCAGCGCACCCGGCTCCTGCACGACCAGGACCTGATCAAGGTCGGGCTGACCGGCAACCTCGCCTCGTACGCCTTCACCGACTCCACCGGCCGCCGGATCAAGGGCTCGGAACTGGACTACAACGGCGCCCCGGCCGGATACGCGGCGGCGCCCGGCGACGCGCTCGCGTACGTCGACGCCCACGACAACGAATCGCTGTTCGACGCCCTGAAGTACAAGCTGCCGCAGGGGACCTCGACCGCCGACCAGGCCCGCGCGCAGGTCGTGGCGATGTCGGTTGCCGCGCTCTCCCAGGGGCCGTCCCTCTCCCAGGCGGGTACGGACCTGCTGCGCTCGAAGTCGCTGGACCGCAACTCCTTCGACAGCGGAGACTGGTTCAACGCCGTCCACTGGGACTGCCGTGAGGGCAACGGCTTCGGCCGGGGACTGCCGCCGGCCGCCGACAACCGCTCGAAGTGGACGTACGCGAAGCCGCTGCTGGCCGGGGATCCCGCCCCGGGCTGCGCGGACATCACGGGGACCTCGGCCGCCTACCGCGACCTCCTGAAGATCCGTACGACGGAGCCGGCCTTCGCCCTCAGCACCGCGCAGGCGGTCCAGTCCCGCCTGTCGTTCCCGCTGTCGGGGCCGGAGGAGACCCCGGGCGTGATCACGATGGCCCTGGGCGACCTGGTGGTGGTCTTCAACGCCACTCCCGCCGCGCAGACCCAGAGCGTCGCCGCCCTCGCGGGCACGGCCTACGCCCTGCACCCGGTCCAGGCCTCGGGCGCGGACGCCGCGGTCAAGGCGGCGTCGTACGACGTGCGGTCGGGCGGGTTCACGACCCCGGCCCGCACGGTGGCGGTCTTCCGCCGGGGGTGAACGGGAGGGCGCCGGGCCGGTTCCCGCTCCGGGCGGGGGTGAGCCGGCCGGCGCCGGGCCGGGCCGCCCCCGCCGGTCGCGGCCGGGGGCGGCTCACACCAGCGTGAGCCGGTCGAGCCGCTTCTCCAGCAGGATCACCCCGTACACCCGGCCGTCCGCGGCCTCCTTGTGGGGGAACTCCCCGACCACCCGGTAGCCCGCACCCTGGTAGTACGCGACCAGGCGCGGGTTGGTGGAGACGCAGTCCAGTCGCGCCCGTTCGAGGCCGGCCCTGGCGATGCGCCGCTCGGCATGTTCGAGCAGCCGCCGGCCGGCCCCGACGGGCGCGCTCTCGCGTTCGACCATGAGCCGGTGGACGTAGCCGGCCACGGGCGGCTGGACGCCCCAGGCCTCCTCGTCGGACCACCACAGCTCGTACGCCCCGACGGCGCGGCCGTCGGTGTCGCCGGCGATCCACACCTCGCCCTGGCGCATCTTCTCGAGGAAGTGCGCGGTGCTCTTCTCCCCGGGCTTCCACTGCTCGATCCCTTGGCGAACCATCCAGTGGGCCGCCTGGTCGTACAGGGCCACCAGGGTGCCGGTGTCCTTCTGTTCCGCCTGCCGGAACAAGATCTCGTCGTCAATGATCATGCAGGCATTATGGCCCGGCCGTTGATCAAGGACCGGTGGCCCCGAGGCACTCGCGCGGGTCCGTCCAGCTCCTCTCGAGCGGTACTCAGCGCTGCGCGCCCGCGCCCGGCTTCGCCGAGTGCGGCACGAGGGCCGCGAGCCGCCCTACCAGCTCCCCGAACGGCCCGTCGGCCGGCTCGTTCACGAGGATCCGTACGAGGATGCCCGCCATCTGCGCGTCGTAGGCGGCGCTCACCGCGGCCAGTGCCGCGAAGTCGTGCACCAGCTGCAGTTCCAGCTCGGCGCGCGGGATCCGCCGCCCGTCCAGCCAGATCAGCGCGGTCGACTCGGCCAGCGACACCCACGAGCGGACCACCAGCTCCAGCCGGGCCGGCGTGGCCTGCTGATCGACGCCCAGGTGCGCGAGGATCTGCTCGTACGCCGCCTGGCGCACCTCGTCGATCATCGCGTTGGCCCGGCTGCTCCCGACGGCCGGGCCGCCCCGCATCAGCGCCGAGAACCCCGGCCCGTGGTCGTCCACGAAGGCGAAGAACCGCCCCATGACCCGCAGCAACCGGGCGCCGAGCGGCCCTTCCTGCGGCTCGTGGAAGCGCAGGGCGAGCTCGTCGGCGGCCCGGCTCAGCGCGGCCTCGTACAGGCTCAGTTTGCCCGGGAAGTAGTGGTAGACCAGCGGCCGCGATATCCCCGCCGCCGCCGCGATCTCGTCGATGGACACATCGTCGGGCGACCGGTGGCTGAACAGCTCCAGCGCCACCCCGATCAGCTGCTGCCGCCGCTCCTCGACACTCATCCTGCGCCGCACCCCGGTTGTCATGCGGACACCCTACTTCGCCGCCCGCCGGGGCCGTTGCCCCGGAGGCCCCGGTTCCGCCGGGGGCCGGGCTACAGGTCCAGGACCAGGTGGTCCGCGGCCGCGCGGGAGACGCACAGGAGCATCGAGTCCTCGCGTTCGCCGTCCGTGAGGAGGGTGTCGCGGTGGTCGACGCCGCCCGACAGGACGCGGTGCCGGCAGGTGCCGCAGAAGCCCTGCTCGCAGGAGTACGGGGTGTTGGGCAGCTCCCGGCGCACGGCGGCCAGGGCGGATTCCGCCGCCGCCACCTCGATCAGGCGTCCCGAGCGCCGCAGTTCCACCGTGAAGGACTTCGCGTCGCCTCCCGAGGCGGTCGGGGAGAAGCGCTCCCCGTGCACGGGGACGCCCGCCGCGGCCGCCGCCTCGACCGCCGCCGTCAGGGGCGCCGGACCGCAGCAGTAGACCAGCGTGTCCGGGCGCAGCGCCGCGAGCGGGGAGAGGTCGGGCAGGCCCGCCTCGTCCTGCGGGACGACCGTGACCCGGTCGCCGTACGCGGCCAGTTCGTCCAGGAAGGGCATGGAGGCGCGCGAACGGCCGCCGTAGAGGAGGGTCCAGGCCGCGCCCGCGGCCTCGGCGGCCCGGACCATCGGGAGCACCGGGGTGATGCCGATGCCGCCGGCCACGAAGGCGTAGGAGGGGGCGGGCAGGAGGGGGAAGCGGTTGCGGGGAGGGCGGACGGAGAGCTCCGCGCCCTCCGTCACCTGCTCGTGCGCCTCGCGCGAGCCGCCGCGGCCGTCCTCGACCAGCCGGATCGCGATCGTGTAGCGGCCCGGGGCGCGGGGGTCGCCGCACAGCGAGTACTGGCGCACCAGGCCCGAGGGGAGCCGTACGTCCACGTGCGCGCCCGGGGCCCAGGCAGGGAGGTCCGGCGATTGCAGCGTCAGGGACAGCACGCCGTCCGCGGGCTCCGTGCGGGACGCGACCAGGGCCGGAATCCACCGGCGCGGCGAGTATCCCGAGACCGGGGTGTCCAGGGCCGGCAGCGGCCAGAGCGGCGATCCGCCGTCGATGCGCCTGCCGACCGCCCGCTTCGCCAGCCACGCCGCGCCCGCCAGCGCCCCCATCGTCACCGCGGTGGTCCGCCTCATGCGCGGGCACCTCCGTTGGCGCCGGGAGAGGAGGCCAGGTAGGCGACGGCCTGCGCCGTCGAACCCTCCTGGGAGGGGTGGTACGTACGGGACAGGTACGTGGGGATCGACTTCAGCATCGCGCCCGTGGAGGGCAGGGTGCCCTTGCGCCCCGACCGGTGGAACTGGCCCACCGAGGCCTTGGAGCCGGGCGGCAGTTCGGGGTCGTGCTCCATGAAGTAGCGCGATCCGCGCTGCCACAGGAAGACCAGCGCCGTGAAGGCGGTGGCCCAGGTCCGCGCCCGGCGCCGGTAGCTGCCGTCCACGTGCATGAAGAGGTCGAAGGCGACCGAACGGTGCTCGACCTCCTCCGCGCCGTGCCAGCGCAGCAGGTCCAGCATCATCGGATCGGCGCCCCGCCGGTCCAGTTCGTGCGCGTTGAGCACCCAGTTGCCCAGGAAGGCGGTGTAGTGCTCGATCGCCGCGATCATCGCCACGCGTTCCATCAGCCACCACCTGCGCGCCCTGCCCGGCGGCAGGGTCCGGTCGCCGAGCAGCTTCTCGAAGAGCCAGTCGACCTGCGCGGTGTACGGGGTCGGGTCCAGGCCCAGCCGCTTGAGGTGGGGGAGCACGTCGTCGTGCGCGCTCGCGTGCATGGCCTCCTGGCCGATGAACCCCACGACGTCCTCGCGCAGTCGCTCGTCCTCGATGTACGGGAGCACCTGCTTGTAGACGTGCACGAACCAGCGTTCGCCCGCCGGGAGCAGCAGGTGCAGCACGTTGATCGTGTGGTTGGCGAAGGGGTCGCCGGGCAGCCAGTGGAGCGGGGTGTCCTCCCAGGCGAAGGACACGTCGCGGGCCTTGAGGTCTATGTGTTCCGACGCCACGGGGGCGGGCGACGCGGGCGGCGTATTAGACATGGCGTCAATGTACTGATGGGTATGGGGGAGGGAAACCCCTCTGCCGCCATCAAGTTCCGCGGCCCCCGGGAGCACGCAGCGCGCTCCCGGGGATCTTGGGGCTCGGGGGCCCGGTCCGGCTACCGACCCGACTGCCCGCTCGCGAGCGCCCACTCGCGGTTGAGGGCGCCCAGCGGGATGCGGCGCTCGAAGACGGGCGTGCCGAACAGGGACAGCTGGAGGTGGAGCTGCCCGCTCAGGTCGAAGCCGCCGTACAGCGCCCACGCGCCGGCGAGGGAGGTCTTGCCGTCGCTGGCCGCCGTCGCCTTGGCGTCGGCCTCGCCGCGCAGGTACGGGGCGAAGTCCGCGCTGACGCCGACGGCCCCGTACAGGCCGACGGAGGCCTCGGCGCCGAGCGCGCCCTTGACCTTCCCGGTGGCGGTGACGCTCGCCCCGACCGGCGTGCTCCGGACGGTGGACGCGCTGACCGGAGTCCAGCCCTTGCCCGTCGCGTAGGAGCCGCCGACCTTGAAGTCGCCCTTGACGTCCTGCTGTACGTCAAGGGTCACGCGGCCGTCGGCCTCCACCTGGACGTAGCAGGTCAGGTCGAGGTTGACCACGACCGGCACCGGTCCGACCTGGATGACCGGAGCGCTGTGCAGCTTGGCGAACGGGATCCGCTTGGGCGCTCCGGTGGTCGCGGCGGCGCGGCCCTGGAGCTTCCACTGCGAGGACCAGTCGCCGCTCATGCCGAGGAAGGCGGAACGCGGCTCGGCGGCGCCCCCGCCCGGGCTGCCGTCGTACGAGAACTCCACCTGGGGGGCGAGCTGGACGAACCCGGACACCGAGGCGCCGGCCGACGCGGGGGCGTCCGGGGCGGTGTCCACGGCGGCGTTCACATCGAGGCGCAGGTTGCCCAGGGGCAGCTTCGCGCCTTCGGGGCCGAACGTCACGCCCTGGCTCTTGGCCCAGGAGAAGGTGACGCCCTTCATCAGGGGTTCGACGGTGACCGACGCGGGGTCGACGGGGACCTTGCCGTCGGCCTTGTCGTCGTTCAGGACGGAGGCCAGTGTCGTGGAGGCGGTCTTGACCTCGGTGCCGCGGTCGGTCTTCCCGACGACCTCGGTGACCTTGGCGAGCAGGCCGTTGGGGGCGCCAGGAGCCGGTGCGCTGGCGATGACGTCGCCGACCGCGACGGGCTTGTCGGCCTCCGGCTTCTTGTCCGGCTCCGGCTTCTTGCCGGCCTCCGGCTTCTTGCCGGGCGAGGATGACGGGGCGGGCCCCTGCGGGGCCTTGGCTATGACGGCCCGTCCGCTCGCCGGGTCGTACGAGGCGACCTTCAGCGAGGACTGCCCCGTCCTGCCCTTCCCGTCGGCGCGGGACACGGCCGCCGGCGTAGGTGTGCCCTGCGGCGCCGCGGCCACGTCGAGCTGCTGCGACGGGCCGTCGCCCGCGGGCGCGAGGGCGGCGGGGGCGGCCGCGTCCGCGGCGCCGGCGTGCGGCGTGGAGGAGCAGCCGGTGGCGGTGAGCGCGAGTGTGGTCAGGCCGGGGAGCAGGAGCCGTCGGGCGAGCATGCGCACGTGGGTGAACCTTCGATACGTGAGGGGTGCGGGTTGGTTACCTGCCGGTAACCGGAATTCGATCATGCCATGTGTGCCCGGTGGCAGTCATGTCCGGATCGCGCCAACTACCCGACCGTTCGCGACGGTTGAAGATTCACCCACGTTCCGGCGGGGCTACCGCAGGACACCCGCCTTCGATCCGTCCGTCAGCTTGCCCGACAGCTCCACCTGCGCGCCCGCCGGAGCCTTCACCGCCAGCCGGTTGCCCGCCGCGACCCCGCTCACCTGGCCGCCACCGACCGTCAGCGAGGCGAACTGCGCGCTGCCCGCGGCCAGTACGTACCACTGCCCGGCCTTCGACTTCCACAGCACCCCGGCCAGCACCCGCGGTTCCCGCGGCCCGCACGCCGGCGAGCCCTCCGCCTTCGCCGCCTGCGCGGCCAGCGCCGCCCCCGGGGCCAGGAACTGCGCCTGCACCCGGTCCGCGGTGCCCTGCCAGGTCTCCGCCCGCGTACACAGCCAGGTCGCCGTGCCGTCGCCCTCGGGCAGCGGCTGCTTCGCGTACGTCCACGCGTTGACCGTCCGCACCCCGTGCGAGCGCACGGACGGCAGCAGGCACGCGATCCGTGACCAGTCGGCCAGTTCCCCGCCCTCCGTCACGTTCCGCTCGGCGCCCGGCGCGCCCGACGTCAGCCGGGCCGGGGTCAGTTCGCCCAGGTCGGTGATGAGCCGGGTCCCGCCGTCGCCGGTCAGGGCCAGCGCGTTCCAGCTCGCGCAGGTGCCCTCCGGGGCCGGGCTCGCCACCGGTGGGGTCGTTCCGTCCGCCGTCAGCTTCAGCTCCGCGGGGGCGCTGGCCGGCTTCAGCAGATCGCGCAGCACCACGCCCGTCACCCACGGCGCCGCCAGGTAGCGGACGTTGCCGTCGACCCGGCTGAGCACGAGGGCGGTCGCCGTGTCCGCCGAGGCACCGTCGGTCCGGGCGAAGTCCAGGGCCGCGATGTCGGTCCCGGAGCGCGGTTCGGCGTACCGGGCCACGCGCAGCCCGTCGTAGAGCAGGACCACGACGGCCTGGTCGACCGTGCCCGCGAACAGCAGCTGAGGCGGGCCCATCGGCGGCCCCGACGGGGTGCCGGGGGTGGCCGAGACGACGACCGAGCGGCCGGGCCGGGCCCAGACGGCCAGCGCCCGCCGCAGCAGGGCGGTGTCGTCGACGCGGTCGCCGCGCGCGGGCCAGCCGGAGTAGTCGGTACGGGAGGACGTGCGCCAGACGTCCGGCGCGGCCCGGACCAGCTGCCCGGGGTCCAGGGCCTGCTCCGCCGCCGCGTTCCGCGCGTACGGCGGGGCCGCCGCCCCGTCGGCTCCCCAGCCCCCGCCGGGCAGCGCGAGCAGCGCCCCGCACACCAGCAGGGCGGCCCCGGCGGCGATCCCGGCCCGCACGAACCGGCGGCGGCGCAGCAGGTCGGTGGGCCGGGCCTGGAGCACGCACGGGTCGAACTCGGGGGAGGCGAACAGCTCGTCGGTGGCCGGATCGCCGGATTCGGCGACGGCCGCGGCCGGATGCGCGACCCCCGCCTCCGTCAGGACCCGGAGCACGTCCGGCTCGGACAGCCGCTCCAGCGCGCGCAGCACGCAGGCGGCCCGGCCCGGCCCGTCGAGGGTGGCCAGCCACTGGTCGAGGGCCAGCTCCTCGGCGCCGCCCGCGCGCGGGAACAGCCGAAGCCCCCACACCTGGGGGAGCAGCGGGGGCAGTTGGGCCCGCCGGGGCAGCGCACGGAAGGTCAGCGGGATCCCGGCCTCCAGGGCGGACCGCAGCACGCGCAGGCGTACGTAGGCGTACCCGGACTCGTGCTCCGCCCCGCCCCGCTGCCCGGGGACCCCGCCCTGCACCGCGGCCTGGGCGGCGGCCGCCCCGTCCCGGCGGCCGCGCGGCAGGGCGCGCTGGGCCAGCGAGTGCGCGGTGAGCACCCGGCGGTTGCGGCCGAGGGAGGGCGGCAGCACCAGGTAGGCGAGCCGCACCAGCCGCGGGTAGTGCTCGACGATGGCGGCCTCGGCCTGCTCGACGTCGGGCGAGAGGGGGCGGGTGGCGGTATCCGGCGCAGTCACGTTCAGCAGAACGAGCGAATGGTCGGATGGTTGCGCACGTTCGGCCGAGTCCGGCGGGCGGCCGGACCGTGAACCGCCGAGTGGATCAGGCCACGAGCCGCCCTGTGGATCAGCCGATGGGCCGCCGCGTGGATCAGGCGACGAGCCGCTCGCGCAGCGCCTCGACCGTCTCGTCGCGGACGCCGAGTCCCTCGCGCACGTACTTCTCCATCGAGCCGTAGCGCGTGGTCACCTCGTCCAGTGCCGCCTCCAGGTAAGAGGGGTAGACGCCGATCAGCGCCAGCGCGAGATCCGGGTCGCCGCCGGCCGCCGTGAAGCCCTCGATCATGGGGGCGAAGGCGATCCGCACCGCCGGGTTCACCGACAGGTACTCGTCCATCAGCGTCTCGTCGTCCGCGCCGAGCAGCGACAGCACGATGGTCGCGCCCCAGCCCGTACGGTCCTTGCCGGCCGTGCAGTGGAACAGCAGCGGGCCCGCCTGGGGGTCGGCGAGCTCGGTGAGCAGCAGCCGGTACGCGGCCTGGGCCGAGGCGGAGCTCACCAGCGAACGGTAGATGCCCGCGAACAGCGCCTGGACCTTGCCGCCGCCCAGGTGCTCCTCCGCGACCGCGGGGTCGGACAGCAGGTCCTTGAGCTGCGCGGCGGGGATCTTGCCGGTCTCGGCGCCCCTCGGGCCGTCGGCGTTCATCTTGTCGGCCAGGGCATCGGCTATCAGCAGCCGGGCGCCGGCCGGCACCCGGTCGGGGTGCTCGCCGCGCTCGGTGTCGGTGCGGAAGTCGAGGACCGTACGGATGCCCAGCGCGGCCACCACCGGGTCGGCGTCGAGGTCGAGCCGGTCGAGCTGGCCGGAGCGGAGCACCAGGCCGGGGCGCACGGTGCGGCCGCCGGAGAGCGGGGTGCCGCCGAGGTCGCGGAGATTGGCGACGGTCGTGGCGGTGGTGACGGTCATCGTGGCGGCTCCAGCGGTGGCGGTGGCGGCGGCGGTGTGGGTGGTGTCCGTGGTGAGGGTGGTATCGGTGCCGGGGGCATTCGAAAAACGAATGATCGAAGAATCGGATCGGACCGGACCGGACCGGATCGGAGGAATGCGGAGGAACTTGGAGGAACCGGAGGGATCAGGGGCTAGGCGGACAGCGGTGACATGCGTCGGGTGACGCGTGTCATTCCCCTGATTTTGGTAGATCTTTCCCCGGAAGCACAATCGGCGGCCAGCGAGAGCCCGAGGCCCACTCCCAGCGCCACCAGGTGCCCGGCGTCGGTGAAGGTCCGCCCCCGCCGCAGCACCGGCCGCACGGCGAGGGCCAGCAGCCCCACCCGGGCGGCGGTGCGCACGGGCCCGCGCGGCAGCGTCGAGGTCAGCGCGCCGAGCACGGTGTTGAGCCCGTAACTGGTGCCCACGTCCACCGCCCTGCGGGTCCGCGGACCGGCCGTCCCGCGCAGGACGCCGTACACCAGCAGGGTCGCCGCGGTGTGGCCGAACAGGAAGGCGGCGGCCGTCCACCAGGCCCCGTACGCGTATTCGGCGTATCCGAGGACCGCCGTCAGGAGCAGCGCGTACGGCAGTGGCATCGGCTCCTCGACCAGCAGCGCGCTGAGCGCCAGGGTCCCCCAGCGGCCGGCGTCGAGGTTGTCCACGTTGGTCGAGCAGGTGCGCAGCAGCCGCTCGCGCGCCGCCGGTGCCAGCCGCTCGAGGGCGTACGCGCCGAGCTGCACCCCGCCCGCGTACACCGCACCCAGGGGCACTGTCAACGGCAGTGGATTCATCCGTCCATGATCGGGTACCCCGGTGCGTTGAGCCAGGCCGGGACCCGTGTCACGATGCCCTGGTCATGTCACAGAGCCCGGCGCCCCTGCGCGCTGCCCGGGCCGCGGTATTCGCGGCGGTGGCTGTCGCACTGGGTGCGTTCGGGCATTCGTCCATGTCCGGTACGGACATTCCCGCATTGGGGCTTCTGTCCGCTTTCGGGGTGACCGGAGGGCTCGTCTGGCTCGGCGCCGGGCGCCGCCGGGGACCCCTGCCCATCGCCGCCGCGCTGCTCGGCGTCCAGGCGGTCCTGCACCTCGTCTTCTCCGCCTTCCCCGGCGGCCACCACGCGAGGGACGCGGAGCCGGGCGGCGCGGCCGGCGGGCACATGGGCATGGAGGGCATGGACGGCGTGCCGGGCCCGGACGTACCGGCCATGGCCGACATGCACATGGCCGACATGCACATGGCCAGCATGGACATGAGCGGCATGGACATGAGCGGCATGGGCATGGCCGGCATGGACATGAGCGGTCTGGCGGGCGCCCACGCCCACGACGGCCTCGGCATGATCGCCGCACACGTCCTCGCCGGGCTGCTCTGCGCGGCCTGGCTGGCCCGGGGCGAGGCGGCCGTCTTCCGTCTCGCCGCCGCCCTCGCGGCCGGTGCGCTGCACGGCGCCCGGCCGCTCTCCCGGGTCCTCGCCCTGCTCCGGACGCGCGCGCTCGGCGCGGCTCCGCTGCCCGCCGTGCGCCGCCCCGCCGCCCACCGGCGGCCCCGCACCCTGCGCGGGGCCGTGCACGCCCACACGGCCGAACGGCGCGGGCCGCCGGTGCGGGGACGGATCCGTATCACGGCCCCCGGCCGTCCCGCCCGCGCCTGACCGAACGGCGCACCTCCTCGGCGAGGGGGCGGGACCCGGGGCCGCTCACCCCTGTCTTCGCCCACACCTAGGACACCCATGTCTCTCGACGAGGTCCAGGGAGCCCGCGCCGCGGACTCCGACGTACCCGGAACCGACGCGGAAGCCGCACCGGCCTCCGCCTCCGCCTCCACCTCTGATTCCACCTCTGCTTCTGCCTCTTCCTCCGCGCGCTCCTCGGCCGCCGGCCCCACCGCCGGGCCCGGTGCGTGGGCCTCCTTGCGGCCGTTGCTCCTGCGCCTGCACTTCTACGCCGGGGTGCTGATCGCCCCGCTGCTGTTCCTCGCCGCCACCACCGGTCTGCTCTACGCGGGCTCCTGGCAGGCCGAGAAGATCCTCTACTCCGACGAGCTCACGGTCGACCACGTCGGCGCGAGCGCGCTGCGGCTCGGCGAGCAGGTCGACGCGGCCAAGAACGCCGCGCCGCAGGGCACGGTGGTCTCCGTGTGGCCGGCCCCCGAGGCGGACGCCACCACCCGGGTGATCATGGAGAGCCCGGGACTCGCCGAGGGCGAGACCCTCACCGTGTTCGTCGATCCGTATACGGCCCAGGTGCGCGGGAAGCTCACCACCGTCGGTGACGCGCTGCCGCTGCGGGCCTGGCTGAGCGAGTTCCACTCCAGCCTCCAGCTGGGGGAGCCCGGTCGGAACTACAGCGAGCTCGCGGCGAGCTGGCTGTGGGTGGTCGTGCTCGGCGGGCTCGCGCTGTGGATCGGCCGCAGGCGCACCCGTAAGGCGGCGCTGGTCCTTCCTGACCGCACGTCGACCGGTCGGCGCAAGACGCTGTCCTGGCACGGATCCGTCGGCGTCTGGATCGCCATCGGCCTCGTCGGCCTCTCCGCCACCGGCCTGACCTGGTCGAAGTACGCCGGCGAGAACATCGGGCAGCTCCAGGACCGCCTCGGCGGCGCGACCCCGGCCGTCTCCGCCGCGGTGGGCGGCGTCCCGGCCGCCGAGGCCGGCGGGGAGCACGCCGGGCACGGCGGGGGCGACGGCGCGCAGCCGGCGTCCACGCCGGCCGACGCCATCGGCATCGACGGCGCGGTCGCCGCGGCGCGGGCCGCCGGGGTCACCGAATCCCTGCGGATCACCCTGCCCTCCCGGGGGAAGGGGTACGTGGTCAAGGAGCAGGACAAGCAGGTGCCGGTGCACCTGGACGCCGTCTCCGTCGATCCCGCCGACGGCCGGGTCATGGACGAACTCCGCTTCGCCGACCATCCGCTGCTCGCCCAGCTGACCCGCTTCGGCATCGACCTGCACATGGGCCTGACCTTCGGTCTGGCCAACCAGCTGGCGCTGGCCGCCCTCGCGGTCCTGCTGATGTTCATGGTCGTCTGGGGCTACCGCATGTGGTGGCTGCGCCGTCCGACCAAGGAGCACGGCCTGTCGTTCGGCCGCGCGCAGCCCCGCGGGGCGTGGCGGAAGCTGCCGGTGACGGCGCTGCTGCCGCTGGCCGCCGTGACGGCCCTCGTGGGCTGGTTCGTACCGCTGCTCGGGATCAGCCTGCTGGTGTTCCTGGCCGTCGACCTGCTGCTGGGCTTCGCGGCGTCGAGGCGCCGGGCGGGCGCGGAGGCGGAGGCGGGCGCGGAGGCCTAGGGGCTTCTTCCGGGGCCCCTGTCGGGCCCCGGCCGGGGGTTCCCGCCCGGGGTCCGGCAGGGCTTCCTGTCGGGACCCCTGTCGGGACCCCTGTCGGGACCCCTGCCGGGACCCCGGCCGCGGCCGGGGTCCGGCGGGAGGCCTACGCCCCGGTCGGGTCCGTCTCGGCGCGCGTGGGACGGCCGAGGGCGAGGCGCACCACGCGGACCCAGGCCGACCAGCGGGCCGGGTGCGGCGCCCGGCCGGTGGCCGCGCGCTGGACGTTGTCGAACGCGTCGTTCAGCAGGGCCTCGTGCAGCCAGCGGATCGCCAGGGGCCACATGAGGCGCATCGCGCCCTCCATGCGTCCCGCCGCGGTGTGGGAGATCCGGCAGCGCGCCGGCCCGTCCGGGGTGACCAGGAATTCGTGGTAGCCGTTCATGCCGAGCCCCGGAGCGAAGGCGAACCGGACGCGTCGGCCCGGTTCGTAGGCGGTGACCGAGTAGCCGATCCGTCCGTGGCCGCCGCTCGACCCGACCGCGAGGCCCGCGTCGAGCACCAGCTGCGGCCAGTCCGGTGCGGGCCAGATCCGGTCCTGCGGGGTGCCCAGGCGGTCGAGGAGGGCGCCGACCTCGGTGGCGGGCGCGTCGATGGTGCGCTGTTGGAAGTTGTGCACGTCGTCTCCCTGAGCCAGCTTCCATACGGGGGCGTATGGAGTGACCGTACGGTACCGTACGGATGTGGATCGAGGGCGACGACGGCTTACTGCGGACGACTGGGCGACGGCAGCGCTCGAAGCGATCGGCGAGCGCGGGCTCGGGGCGGTGGCCGTGGAGCCGCTCGCGGCCCGGCTGGGCGCCACCAAGGGCAGCTTCTACTGGCATTTCGCCAACCGCGACGCACTCGTCGAGGCGGCTCTCGCGCTGTGGGAGCGGAGGTTCACCGAGGCCACCATCGAGAGCCTGGCGGCCGAGCCCGACCCGCGGGCCCGGCTGAGGATCCTGCTCACGCAGGTGACCGGCGGCGCCGGGCAGGGCGCCGCGGCGGCCAACCTGCTCGCGTCGGCCGACCACGAGCTGGTGGCGCCGGTGGTGCGACGGGTGGCCCAGCGGCGGCTCGCGTACGTGACCGGGCTCTTCGAGGAGATCGGCTTCCCGCCCGAGGCGGCCGGTCGGCGCGCCATGCTCGGCTACGCCGCGTACGTCGGCCACGACGAACTGCGGACCCGGCTGCCGGGCGTGCTTCCGCTCGACGGCGAGGGCCAACTGGCCGACTACGTCGAATCGGTGCTCGAACTGCTCCTGCACGGCGCCCCCGCCGGCCCTGGGCGGGGCCCGTCGGCCGGGGACCCTCCCCGGGAGCCCCGGCCGCCGGTCACGCGATCTTCCAGAGCGTGAGCGTGGTGACGTAGTCGGGCATGGGGCCGATGGACCCCTTGCTCGTGTCGATGATGACGTCGGTGATGCGGAGCATCGCCAGGTTGCCGTCACTGGTGACGGTGCACAGCACGGTCCCCTTCGTGAGGACCTTGCCCTGCTTGAGCTGGGTGCCCGGCACCTTGGAGGTCAGGGTGTCGGTGGCGACGGCATCCCTGCACTCCTCCGGTGTGCCGCCCGGGCTCTTGCCCGTGGCCGTCAGGAAGGCCAGTCCCGCGTCGCTCCAGTCCTGGTAGGTGAGTTCCATTCCCTGGGCCTTGCCGATCTCCCCGTTGGGAACGACCTTCGGGGCGTCCAGGTCGACGTATGTCCCGGTGTTGGTGGAGGGCGCGCGCAGGGTCAGGGGCTTGTCCTGGAAGACCGGCGTGTACGCGGACTTCGGCGAGGCGGAGGCCGAGGGCGCGGTCTTGGGCCCGGAGGGGGCGGGGGCCGGGTCCGAGGACGAGGGCGAGGACGAGGACGTGGCCGGGCCCGCCTGCTTGGTGTCGTCGTGTCCGGCGCTGTCGCCGTCCAGCAGCCGGACCGCGCCCGCGCCCGCGAGGACGGCCAGCACGAGGCCGGCGGCCACCAGCGCCCCGCGGAACCGCCGCGGAGCCGGAGCGGAGGCGCCGCCCGCGGCCGGCGCCGGAGGGGGCGTGGGGTGGCCGGCGGCCGACGGGGGACCCGCGGGCCGTGGCGGCGCGCCCACCGTCGGCGCGGCGTACACCCCGCCGAAGGCGCCGGACGCACCGGCGCCCGGACCCGTACCGCCCGGGGCCGGGCCCGTACCGCCCGGGCCCGCGCCCGCGCCCGTACCACCTGGGGCCGCGCTTGCGCCCGCGCCCGCGCCCGTGCCCGTGCCCGCGCCCGTGCCGCTCGGGTCCGGGTCCGTGACCGTGGGGACCGGCGGATGCTCGGCGGCCCGTACCCGCCGGGCGATCTCCAGCCCGAGCGGTTCCGGCAGCCAGCCCGCGAAGTCGTTGAGGGGGCGTCCGGCCGCCGTCTCGCACAGCGCGGTCAGCTCGTCCGTGCCGATCCGTGCCGTCGGATCCGCCGTCAGGCAGCGCTCCAGGAGCGGCCGCAGCTGCTCCGGGTAGCCGCTCAGGTCGGGCGCGAGCCGCTCGGTGTTGGCGATCCGCACGCCGATGGCCGTAGCCCCGCCGGTCCCGTACGGATGCTGCCCGGTCGCCGCGACCGCAGCGATCAGCCCGAGCGAGAACAGGTCGCTCGCGGCGGTGACCTCGGAGCCCAGCGCGTGTTCGGGGGACATGTACTGCGGCGTGCCGATGACCCCGCCGGTCCGGGTGAGCTGCGTGCTGTCTGCGGCGCGGGCGATCCCGAAGTCGATGACGTACGGCCCGCCCGGGCCGAGCAGGAGGTTGGCGGGCTTCAGGTCGCGGTGGACGACCCCGGCCGCGTGGATGGAGCCGAGCGCCCGCGCCGTGCAGCCGACGAGCTGGAAGACGGCGTTCAGCGGGAGCGGGCCGTAGGCGTTCACGGCGTCGTGCAGCGAGAGCCCCGGCACGAACACCGACGCGAGCCAGGGCGTGGCGCCCGTGGTGTCGTGGTCGAGGACCGGTACGAGGTGGTAGCCCTGCACGCGGCGGGCGGCCTGCACCTCCTGCTCGAAACGACGCCGGAAGTCGGGGTCCTGCCCGAACTCCCGGCGGATCAGCTTCAGCGCCACCGGCTGGCCGCCGCGCGTGTGCGAGAGGTAGACGGTCCCCATGCCGCCCTCGCCGATCCGGGCGATCAGCCGGTAGCCGGCGCTCTCGCGGGGGTCCTGGGGTTCAAGTGGGGCGAGTATGCCGCCGGTTCCGGTAGTCACGCCTGTGCAGCTTACGACAGCGGTCCGCGCAGGACGGCGCTGGCCTGCGGAAAGGCCCCTGGATGCGGGAGAGTTGAGGCGAGAGGGAGAGGGGAGGAAGGCGGGAGGAAGGTGCGGGGAACGGGAAGGGCGGGCCCTCGCGGGCCCGCCCTCGTGCCGGCTCAGGGAGCGTACTTGTACCCCACGCGGCGCACGGTCTGGATCGCGCCGCGGTGCGACGTGCCCAGCTTGCGGCGCAGCCGGGCGATGTGGACGTCGACGGTGCGGCCGTCGCCGACGTGTCCGTAACCCCAGACGTTGGTCACCAACTGGTCCCGGCTGTGCACCCGGTGCGGGTTCGCGACCAGGTGGGCCAGCAGCTCGAACTCCAGGTACGTCAGGTCGAGGATCTCGCCGTCCACCTCGGCGGTGCGCTGCGACGGGTCGATGCGGACCAGGGCGTCCCCGGTGACGGGAGCGGGCGCGGGGACCGTGCCGGCGTGACCGGCCTGGCCGGTGGCCACGGCCGCTCCGGCGGTTCCGGCCGTGCGGGCGGTTCCGGCGGGAACGGCGTGCGGGGCGAAGGCGATCGGCGGCTGCTGATCGGCCGGTACGAGCACCAGGTAGCCGACCATGGGCGGCTGGCCCGGCAGGCTGGGCAGGGTGTGCTGGGGGGCGGGCAGCCAGGTGGCGCCGGGCGGGAGGAGATCCACGACGCGCGCCACCTCGTCCCGGTCCACGGCCCGCAGGCGGTGGCGCGGACTGGGCGGGAACGTCGGGTACGCCCGGGGTGTGGTCGCGGGGGAGGCGGCGGAAGCGAAGGAACGGGTGTTCGCCATGAGTGGTCAGCTCTTTCACGCGGAGTGGTCGGCAGGAGACGTACGTGCAGGCGTCGTCTTTGTCGTACCGCGCAGACCGAAGGCCTCGGGGGAGGTCGTCAGGGAGATCCCGGAGGCTTTAGAGGGCCGGCGCGTTCTTCGCGCGGCAACACACCCGGTCGAAATCGTGGTCCTGACGGGAGGGCCAGAACGGCTCGAGGTCGCTGCGACCGGTCGAGGTGTGCGAGTAGCTGGCCATGGCCCCATTCAAGCAGATCCACGCACCCCGGGGCAGTCCTCGTCTCACTTCGTGGATCGGAATCCCATATTCCGTAGCCATCCCATGAACGGACCCTTTCAATTCCGACAATCCGTCACCCGGTGAGCCGCCTGCGCCCGTCCACTCCGGTCACCCGTATCGCATCGCGGGCGGATCCGTCCCCCACCCAGGCCAGCCGTCGGCCGGGTACTCCTCGCCGCTCTCCGTCAAGGCGGCCGGCCCGGCGAACGGCGCCGCCCGCCGGGGCATGGGGGCTCGGCGGGCGGGGGCGTGTGCGGGGAGTGGTGGGGCCGGGGTCAGACCAGGCCGTCCTTCTCCAGGGCGGTGCAGCAGGTGTCCGTGATGAGGCGGGTCACCACGTACGGGTCGACGTTCGCGTTCGGGCGGCGGTCCTCGATGTAGCCCTTGCCGTCCTTCTCCACCTGCCACGGGATGCGGACGGAGGCGCCGCGGTCCGAGACGCCGTAGCTGTACTCGTTCCACGGGGCCGTCTCGTGCAGGCCCGTCAGGCGCTCGTCGATGCCCGCGCCGTAGTTCTTGACGTGGTCGAGGGGCTTGCTGCCCTCGCCCAGGGACTCGCACGCGGTGATGATCGCGGGGTAGCCCTCGCGCATCGCCTTCGTGGAGAAGTTGGTGTGCGCGCCCGCGCCGTTCCAGTCGCCCTTGACCGGCTTCGGGTTCAGCGTCGCGGAGACGTTGAAGTCCTCGGCGGTGCGGTAGAGCAGCCAGCGCGCGATCCACAGCTGGTCGGAGACCTCCAGCGGGCCGACCGGGCCGACCTGGAACTCCCACTGGCCGGGCATGACCTCGGCGTTGATGCCGGAGATGGACAGGCCCGCCGCGAGGCAGTGGTCCAGGTGCTTCTCGACGATCTCGCGGCCGAAGATCTCGTCCGCGCCGACGCCGCAGTAGTAGCCGCCCTGGGCGGCCGGGAAGCCGTTGACCGGGAAGCCGAGCGGGCGGGTGCCGTCGAAGAAGGTGTACTCCTGCTCGATGCCGAAGATCGGGGCCTGGTCCGCGAACTTCTCGGCGATCGGACGCAGCTGCGCGCGGGTGTTCGACTCGTGCGGGGTCATGTCGATGTTCAGGACCTCGCACAGGACGAGGAGGTGGTCGCCGCCGCGGATCGGGTCGGGGCAGGAGAACACCGGCTGGAGTACGCGGTCGGAGGCGTGGCCCTCGGCCTGGTTGGTGCTCGAACCGTCGAAGCCCCAGATCGGCAGCGCGTCGCCGTCCGCCATGATCTTCGTCTTCGAGCGCAGCTTCGCCGTCGGCTCGGTTCCGTCGATCCAGATGTACTCAGCCTTGTAGCTCACGGGCCCCATCCTTCGGTGCGTCGCTCCGGCGCGGACTCTGCGGGTGCTTGCGGTCGCGCGTCGCGGTTGCGGTGGCGTCTTGCGGTTGCGTACCGCCTTCGCGTCTCGCTCCGTCGCGTGCTGCGAATTCGTTCTGCGGTGTTGACCGCAGCGTGCCCGCTCGCGATTTCTCTTCCGTTGCCCGCGTGTGAACCCCGTGTTACCGAGGTTTACTCCGCAGGTGGGCGCCCTTGTGCGGGTCGCCCGCAGGGCATCCGACCGGGTGGGGCAGACTAGGCAGGTGAGCATTTCGTACGATTTGACGTCCGCCGGAGATGCCGCCGAAGAGGCCGCTTCCGGGTCCCGCCCCCGCGTCGGGCTGCTGGGTACCGGCCCTTGGGCCCACCGCACCCACGCGCCCGCCCTCGCCGCGCATCCCGGCTCCGATTTCGTCGGGGTCTGGGGCCGCAGGCCCGAAGCCGCGGCCGAACTGGCCGCCGCGTACGGCGTGAAGGTGTACGAAGACCCCGAGGCGCTGTTCGCCGACTGTGACGTCGCGGCCTTCGCCCTGCCGCCCGACGTACAGGCCCCCCTCGCCGTGCGCGCGGCCGCCGCCGGCTGCCACCTGCTCCTCGACAAGCCCGTCGCCACCACGGCGGCCGCCGCCCGCGCCGTCGCCGAGGCCGTGGTCGAACACCAGGTGGCCTCCGTGGTCTTCCTGACCCTCCGCTTCGCCGAGCCGACCGCCGGCTGGGTGGCGGAGCAGGCGGAGCGCTCGGGCTGGTTCACCGGCGCCGCCCACTGGCTCGGCGCGGTCTTCCCGCCCGACGGGGAGCGCAGCGCCTACGCCGACTCGCCCTGGCGCAAGGACAAGGGCGGGCTGTGGGACGTGGGCCCGCACGCCCTGTCCGTACTCGTTCCGGTACTCGGCGACGTCACCTCGGTCAGCGCCACCCGGGGCCCCTCCGACGTGGTCCAGCTGGCCCTGCGCCACACCTCCGGCGCGGCGAGCACCGCTGTCCTGAGCCTGAGCGCCCCGCGCGCGGCCGCCGGGGTGGGCCTGGAGCTGCGGGGGGCCGAGGGTGTCTTCGGCCTTCCGGAGTGGAGCAACGTCCAGGGCGCCTACGGCCGCGCCCTGGACGCGCTGCTCACGGCGGCCCGTACCGGGGTGCCGGACGAGCGGGGGGCGGAGTTCGGGGCACGGCTGACGGAGATCCTGGCGGAGGCGGAGGGGCAACTGCTTCCTTGAGGGCGGCCGCCGCGTCGTGGGCGGCCGGGTCCCCGTGGGTGGCCGGGTCCCGTGCGGGCGGCCGCCCCGGTGGAGGCGGCCGCCTCCTCGCGGGGGCTGCCTACTTGATCAGGGCGTTGGCCACGATGATGGCCAGTCCGATCGTGGCGTCGGCCATGCCGATCGCGAGCGCGGAGCCGACCTTGTAGCCGACCCGGATGGCTACGAAGGTGCCCCAGGTGAACAGCAATGCGGTGTTCAGGCCGAGCCCGATGGCGGTCACTCCGTGGGAGTCCCAGTGGGCGAGCCCGGCGATGAGCAGCAGCAGAACGGTGGGAAGGGCGGCCGCGATCATCGGCCACTCGTTCCACAGCGCCCGCATGAGCAGCGGCCACCGGTGCCCGACCGAGTCGGGCTGGTGGGTGGCCATGTGGTGCGAGTATCCGTGCGCGAGCCCGGCGGTGGCGGCGGTCACGAGGACCCAGCTGGCGTCGTAGAAGGGCGTGTAGTCACCGCCCTTCTGATCGAGCGCGGCGAGCAGCCCGGACGCGAGGACCGTCCCGTACACCCCGCCGAACATCCAGTCGGCTCCCCGCCGGGGCGGCGGAAGCTGCGGTGCGGCGGGGATGGCGGGGGCGGCGGGGGCAGCGGGGGTGGCGGGCACGTCGTGACCGGTGGGACTACCGGGGGTGGTGGGCTGGGGGTGCTGCTGCTCGGTCACTACGGGTCCTTTGGTGCGGTACGTACCACTTTGTTGCCTGTTCCACCTTACGAGGTGCGGCGCAGGGCCGAAGTGAGAACGGACTCCGGCGCGGAGCCGGGGGCGGTGCCGGCACCGCTCGGCACCGGGGCCGGAGGGGAGGCGGCCGTCCCGTGCGCGGCGGAATACCGCGGAACTCGAGGGACTTGAAAGCCGCAGGGCGACGGTCGTTCCGCCGCTCGGCGCTCGCCCGTCCCCGCTCGCCTGTCCCCGCCCGACGCTCTCCCGTCCCCGGTTCCCCGCTCTCCCGTCCCCGGTCCCCGGTCCTCGGTCCTCGGTCCTCGCGAAAGGCCCCACCGCATGAGAATCCTGACAGTCGGCGCCGGCGCCACGGGCGGCTACTTCGGCGCGCGCCTCGCCCGGGCGGGCCGGGACGTCACCTTCCTGGTGCGCCCGGAGCGGGCCGCGGCCCTGCGCGCACGCGGCCTGCGGGTGACCGGGCCGGGGGAGGAGATCACCCTCACCCCGCGACTGGTCACCGCCGACGCGCTGACGCGGACCTACGACCTGGTCCTGCTGTCGGTGAAGTCCACGGCCCTCGAAGCGGCCACCCGGGACCTCGCCCCCGCGGTGGGACCCGGGACGGCGATCGTGCCCCTGCTCAACGGCATGGCTCATCTCGGCCACCTCGCGCACCGGTTCGGCGACGCGGCGGTACTCGGCGGCGTGGCCAAGGTGGTCACCACCCTGAACGGGCACGGCGACATCGTCCGGATGGCCCCGCCCACCGTGCTGCTCACGGGTGAGCGCGACGGGCGGCCCTCCGCGCGCGTGGACGCCGTGCGCGAGGTCCTGGCCGGGGCGGGCATCGACACTCCCGACGTGCCGGACATCGTGGCCGCCATGTGGCACAAGTGGGTCTTCATCAGCACGCTGGTGGCGGTGACCTGCCTCGCGCGCGGCGCCGTCGGCGAGGTCAGCGCCGTGCCCGGGGGGAGCGGGTTCGCCTCCGCGGTCCTCGCGGAGGCGGCCGCCGTCTCGGCCGCCTCGGGATATCCGGTGCCGGAGCCGGAACTCGCCCTCACCGCCCGGACGCTGACCGCACCGGACTCGCCGCTGACCCCGTCGATGTACCGGGATCTGATCGCCGGCCGCCCGACCGAGGTCGAGCACGTCTTCGGCGATCTGGCCGCCCGGGCCCGCGCCCTCGCCGTGCCCACCCCGCTGCTCGACCTCGCCGCCCTGCACCTGCGCGTGCACCAGCGGCGGGTGGTGGCCGGGTAGGGGCCGGGTCCCCGCGGCCGGCCGGGGCGTACGGGGCGGGGCGGGGCCGGGGCGGGGGCCGGGGTCGGTCGGGCAGGCGGGCGGTCGGTCACGCCGTGCGGGACAGGGCCTCGCGTACCGCCTCGTCCGTGCGGGCGACCACCGCGGTGCCGTCCTCCGCCGTGATGATCGGCCGCTGGATCAGCTTCGGGTGCGCCGCGAGGTGGCTGATCCAGCGCTGCCGCGCCGCCTCGGTCTCCTCGCGCGGCAGGTCGCGTACGCCGGTCTCCTTGGCGAGCGGGTCCGAGGTGCGGGTGATGTCCCACGGTTCCAGGCCCAGGCGGCCCAGCACCTCGCGGATCTCGGCCTCGGAGGGGACGTCCTCCAGGTAGCGGCGGACGGTGTACTCGGCTCCTTCCGCGTCGAGCAGGGTCAGTGCGCTGCGGCACTTCGAACAGGCGGGGTTGATCCAGATCTCCATGCCCGGAAGCCTATCGAGGCGGTGCCTGGCCAGGTCCTTTGTCAGTGGTCGCCGGTAAAATCGAGGAAGAACGACGGGACGCCAACCACCAGTTCGGAGGCTGTAGATGGCCACTGCCATGACCACGCACCCCATCGAGCGGATCAAGAAGAAGCCGCTGCCCGCGGGGCTGCCCCGCGAGTGGTACGAGAGGCACAACCGGGGGCTGAAGGCGATGCGACTGGCGATATCGCTCCTCGACTCGGGCACCTATGACGTCCAGCGCGCCACCAACCGCAAGATCCGCACCATGGCGGTCCGGACGGGCGTCCGCCGCCCGTCCAACGTCACCTGCAGGATGGTCCGGTCCTTCATCCGCGAAGCCGCGTAGGCAGCACCTGTCCCTGCGCGTCCCCGCTCGTCTCCCCGCGTCTCGGGGGGACGCGGGGAGACGCGGGGGAGCCGAGCCGCGGCCCTGCTCGCAGGGTCGCGGCGCGGCCTCCCCAGGGCGTCGCGTGCCCCGGCACGCCGTCGTCACGGTGCGGTCGTCCCATGCGGTCGTCACGGTGCGGTCGTCCCGGAGCGCGGTTCCTTGCCGTCCGGACCGTGCCGTCCGCGCCGCGACGTGCGTCCCTTGCCGCCCGGGCCCGGGGCCTTACCGTCCGGTTCCTCGGCGGGCGACAGCACCAGCAGCGCCACGTCGTCGCCCGGCCCGCCCTCGGTGAACGACTCCAGGTCCCGCCACACCGCCCGGGCGAGCCCCGTCGCGTCCGAGGCCAGGACGGGCACGCGCGCGGTCAGCGGATAGAAGCACCCCGCCGCGTCGCGTGCCTCGGTCACCCCGTCCGTGTACATGAGCAGCCGGTCGCCGGGGCGGACCGGGAGCTCGACGGGCTCGGCCGGCTCCGCCGCCCCGGCCGTCCCGGCATCCCCGGCCTCACCGGCCACCCCGTCGAAGCCCGCCAGCCCGAGCCCGAGGGGCGGGCCGGGCGGTACGTCGAGTTCCGAGACCACGAAGCCGCGGAGCAGCAGCGGCGAGGGGTGGCCGCAGGACACGATCCGTACGAGGTCCGCCCCGGGCGGGAACTCCAGGAGCACCGCCGTCGCGAACAGCTCCGCGTGCTCCACCGATCCGGCCGCCGCGTCCGCCAGCAGCCGCCGGTCCAGCCGGGCCGCCACCGCCGAGAGCTCCGCGTCGTCCAGAACCCCTTCCCGGAAGGCGCCGAGCAGCGAGGCGACCGTGCCGACGGCGGCGAGGCCGTGGCCCTGGACGTCGGCGACCACCGCGCGCACGCCGAAGGGCCCCGCCCGTACGTCGTACAGGTCCCCGCCCACCAGGGTGCCGCGCTGGGCCGCCCGGTAGAGGCCGGAGCAGCGGATCCGCCCGACCCGTTCGGGGACGGGCGGCAGGACCGCGAGCTGGGCGGCCTCCGCGACGCTGCGCACGCTCACGAGCTGGGTGTCGCGGCGTTTTCGGACCCAGGCGACGACCACGCTGAGGACGCCGATCGCCGCGACGGTGGCGAGATCGGAGCCCCGGGCGTGCACGACGCCGATGACCGGCATCCCGAGGAGCACGAGCACGAGGCCGGCGAAGACGGCCGTCCCGGCGGCGCCGTACGCGAAGGCGGCCACCGGCGGGAGTCCGGCCAGGAAATAGCCGAATTCCACGTCGCTCGGGGTGATGCGCTGCGCGAGGACCAGCAGGACGAGCGCCACCGCGGGCGCGAGCCGGGCCCAGCGCGGCGGCGGGGCCCCGCGCATCCAGCCAGGCTCCTCGCGTTGGCGTCTCACTCCTCCACCCTGGTACCGGCACCGACCGCGCGCACGCCGGGTGGCTCCCGGGGGCCGGGGCCACGACAGTGGGGGCGTGACGGAAACGGCGGACGGCGGCGGCGGCGGCGGCACGGGCACGGACGGCAGCGGAGACGGTGCGCAGAGCGCGGCGATCAGTACGCGGCTGAACTGGCTGCGCGCGGGCGTGCTCGGCGCGAACGACGGGATCATCTCGACGGCCGGCCTCGTCGTGGGCGTGGCCGGGGCCACGACCTCGCGCCCGGCGATCCTGGCGGCGGGGGTCGCGGGGCTGCTGGCGGGCGCGCTGTCGATGGCGGCGGGGGAGTACGTCTCGGTCAGCTCCCAGCGGGACTCCGAGAAGGCGGCGCTGGACCTCGAACGGCGGGAGCTCGCGGAGTCGCCGGAGGAGGAGCTGGAGGAGCTGACGGGGCTGCTGGTGGCGCGGGGGCTGAGCGGGGAGGTCGCGCGGGAGGCCGCGCAGCAGCTGACGGAGCGGGACGCGCTGCGGGCGCACGCACGGGTGGAACTGGGGATCAACCCCGACGAGCTGGCGAACCCGTGGCACGCGGCGCTGGCGAGCCTGGTGGCCTTCACGGTGGGGGCGGTGCTGCCGCTGCTGGCGATCGTCCTGCCGGGGCCGTCCTGGCGCGTGCCGGTGACGGTGGCCGGGGTACTGGTGGCCCTGACCCTGTGCGGGGTGCTCAGCGCACGGCTGGGCGGGGCTCCGGCCGGCCGGGCCGTCCTGCGGAACGTCGCCGGAGGCGCCCTGGCGATGGCGGTCACCTACGCGGTGGGCACGTGGCTGGGCTCGACCCCCTCCTGACGCGGGTCCCCCCGCGCCCAGGCCCGGGGCCGGGCCAAGGCCCCCGGCCCAGGACCCCCGCAGGCCCCCCCGGTCCAGGCCACGGCCAAGGCCCCCCAGCGCCCCGGCCCCGGCGCCCCCGCCCCCGTCCCCGCCCAGGACCCGGCCCGTGAAATCGGGCCCGTGCGGGGGCCGGGCTGCGAGGATGGCGCCATGCGTATCGCACTCACCGGTGCCACCGGCCTCATCGGCAGCGCCCTCGGGCGGGATCTACGGGCCGACGGCCACGAAGTCGTCCGCTTCGTGCGGCGGGAGCCGACGGCCCCGGACGAGGCGCGGTGGGATCCCGCGCGGGGGTACGTGGATCCCGCCGGGCTCGCCGGCTGCGGAGCCGTCGTCCACCTGGCCGGCGCCGGGGTCGGAGACCACCGGTGGACGGACGCGTACAAGCGGGAGATCCGCGACAGCCGGGTCAACGGCACGGCCACCATGGCGCGGGCCGTCGCCGCCATGGCCGAGCCGCCGGAGGTGTTCGTCTGCGGGAGCGCCATCGGCTACTACGGCGACACGGGCGACCGGCCGGTCGACGAGAGCGCTCCGGCGGGATCCGGGTTCCTGCCGGAGGTGTGCGTGGCGTGGGAGGCCGCGGCCGCCCCCGCCCGGGACGCCGGGATCCGGACCGTGTTCGCCCGTACCGGGCTGGTCGTCGCGGCCGAGGGCGGGGCCTGGGGGAAGCTGTTCCCGATCTTCAAGGCCGGCGTCGGCGGCAGGCTCGGCAACGGCCGCCAGTACTGGTCGCACATCTCGATGCACGACGAGATCGCCGCCCTGCGGTGGATCGTGGACCACCCCGCCCTGAGCGGGCCGGTGAACCTGACCGCCCCCGAGCCGCTGACCAACCGCGAGGTCACGGCCGCCATGGGCCGGGTCCTGCACCGGCCGGTGCTGTTCGCCGTGCCGGCTCCGGCGATGCGCGTCGCCCTCGGCGAGTTCGCCCAGGACGTGCTGGGCAGTCAGCGGGTCCTGCCCGCCCGGCTGCTGGAGTCCGGCTTCGTCTTCCGCCACCCCGGCATCGACGAGTCGATCAAAGCCGCCCTCCAGGCCTAGGCCGTGAGGATCACGGCCGGGGTCCCGATCCGGCGGACACCTCCCGGGGGGCCCGGAGGGGGGAGCACCGCGTTGTTCGCGTGCGACCGTTCGTGAGCCGAATGCGACCACCGTGCGACCGAAGTTGACCGGGCGGGCTGTAATGGTCCGCCCAACTCTGGTTCCGGCGGGATCGGTTGGGGGAAGGAGGATCCCCACACAGCCGGGCCGACCTCGGGGAGGGGCACGTGCTCCACAGCGCACACGCACACCATGCGGACGTAGTCATCGTGGGAGCCGGAGTTTCCGGACTCTCGGCCGCACACCACCTGATCGCGGCGGGCGTCACGGTCATCGTCCTGGAGGGCGCCGACGACCCGGGAGGCCGGATGGCCACCGAGACCGCGGACGGCTTCCGGCTCGACCGGATCGGACAGTTCCTCAACACCGCCTACACCGAGCCCGCCCGTACCCCCGGCCTGGAGGGCCTGGTCCTGCGGCCCTTCGCGCCCGGAGCCCGCGTCCACGCCGACGGCAGGACGCTCCGCGCCGGGGCCCTCACCCCCGCCCGCGCCCTGACCAGCGGCTCCCTCGACCAGGCGCGCGTCGGCGCCGCCCTCGCACGCCTCGCCGCACTGCCCGAGGAGCGCCTCCTCGCCCGCCCCGAGCGCACCGCGCACGCCGCCCTGAGCTCCAGGAGCCTCGGTACGACGCTGCGCCCGCTCCTCGCCGCGCTCCTGCGCGACCCCGCACTCACCACCTCCAGCCGCGTCGCCGACCTGGCCCTGCGCACCTTCGCCCGCGGCCGCCTCGCCGTGCCCGAGGGCGGCGCCGCGACCCTGCCCGGGCTGCTCGCCGCCGCGCTGCCGCCCGGCACCGTCCGCACCGGGGTCCGGGTCCGCTCCGTGGCCACCAACCTCGTCACCACCGAGGAGCACGGCGCCTTCAGCTGCCGCTCCGCCGTCCTGGCCACCGGCGCCCGGGCCGCCGCCGAACTGCTCCCGGGCCTGCGCGTGCCCGGCTTCCACCAGGTCACCGTCATCCACCACGCCACCGCCGCCGGCGCAGGGCCGCTCCCCTGGGACGGCTCGCTCCTCCTGGACGGCGACCCCGACTGGCCCGTCGCCCACACCGCCGTGATGAGCGCCGTCGACCCCACGCGCGCCCCCGCGGGCCGCAGCCTGGTCACCACCACCGTCCTCGGCCCGCCGCCGCCCGCGCGCACGGTCGCCTCGCGCCTGGCCCGGCTCTACGAGACCTCCACCCGGGACTGGGAGCTCCTCGCCGTCCACCACACCCCCGAAGCCGTGCCCGCCATGCCCCCGCCGCAGGACACCCGGCGTCCCGTCCGGGTGCTGGCCGGGCTGTACGTGTGCGGCGACCACCGGGACACCAACACCGTCGAGGGCGCCCTGCGCTCGGCCCGCCGCGCGGCCGGAGCCGTCCTGCGCGATTTCGGCATCCCGCTCCCGGCCGCCCCGCACGCCGCGCTCGCGGTGCCGGTGGCGGCCTGAGGAACCCTCCCCCGGCGGGGCCGCTCCAGCCCCGCCGGGGACCCTGCCCGCGGTAGCCGGGACGGTCCGGGGCGCAGAGGCCCCGGCCGCGCCCCCGGACCGTCCCGCAGGGTCACGACAAGGCCGCCACCCGGTCCCGGTACGTCCGCACCGCCGACGCGTCCCGGTACGGCTCCAGCCGCCGCTCGAAGTCCCGTACGTACTCCACCGCCCGGACCGAGCGCATCTCCATCGCCTGCTGCGCCGCCTCCGCGCCCAGCGCGCACGCCTGGTCCAGCTCGCCCAGCCCCAGCCGGGCCGTCGCCAGCACCACCCGGCAGAACAGCCGCGAGCGCGCGTACGCCGGGGCCCGCAGCTGGAGCGAGCGCTCCGCGTGCTGCGCCGAGGCCCGGTACTGCTGGAGGTCCCGGTGGCAGTGTCCGAACTCGTCCGCCAGCTGCGCCTCGTCGTAGCCGCGCGCCCAGTGCGGCACGTCGTCCCCGGGCCGGGCCGCGCCCAGCGCCCGTTCGGCCCGCACGAGGGACCCCGTCGCGGCCCTGACCTCGCCGAGCACCGCGTGCCCGCGCGCCTCCGCCGAGTGCAGCAGTGCCTGCACCACCGGCGGCGGACCCGAGCCCACGCCCTGCTGGGCCACACGGGCCAGCTGCACCGCCTCGCGGCCGTGGCCGAGGTAGACCGCCTGCCGGCTCATGGTGATCAGCACGTACGCCCCGTACGGCCGGTCCGCGGCGGCCTGGGCGAGCCGCAGCGCCTGCACGAAGTACCGCTGGGCGAGGCCGTGCGCGGCGATGTCGTACGAGGTCCAGCCCGCGAGCCGGGTCAGATCCGCGGCGGCGGAGAACAGCCGGCGCCCGGTGCTCTCCCCGTAGGTGCCGCGGAGCATCGGCTCCGCCTCGTGCTCCAGGTAGCGCACCAGGGCCTGGCGGGCGTGGCCACCCCCGTACGCGTGGTCCAGGGTGCGGAACAGCTCGCCCACCGACCGGAGCGCCGCGATGTCCCCGCCGGTCACCCGCTGTCCGGGCCCGCGGTCGATCTGCCGCTGGCGGGGCACCGAGGGCCGGCCCGGCTCGGGCCGGCCCGGTTCCGGACGGTGCTGTTCGGGCCGGTGCTGTCCGGGCCGGCCGTGTTCGGGACGGCTCTGTTCGGGGACGCGGGCGGAGGCCTGGTCCGTCCCCCGGCCGACGCGTTCGTCGGCCCGGCCGATCAGCCAGTCCCGGCTGGGCACCACCAGCCCGGCCGGGGTGAAGGCGATCTTCCGCAGTTCGGCGTGCGAACCGGAGTCCTTGCGCCACAGGCCGCTCGCGATGTCGACGGCTTCCTCCGGGGTGGCCGCGAACTCCAGCCCGGCGTACACGGGGGCGCACGCGTCCAGCCCCAGGTCCTGCGCCGACAGCCGCCGCCCGAGGCGCCGGGTGAACACCTCCGCGATCAGCGCCGGGGTGGTGCCGCGCGGCTGCTGCCCGCGCAGCCAGCGGGTCACGGAGGTCTTGTCGTACCGCAGGTCGAGACCGTGTTCCAGGCCGAGCTGGTCCACGCGGCGGGCGAGCCCGGCGTTGGAGAACCCGGCCTCGGCGATCAGTGCCGCGAGCTGCCGGTTGGGGACACGCTGGGCAGGTCGTTCCGTCATCGGCTCCACGGTCTCCTGACGTGACGGACCGGGGTCCCGGCCCTGTGAACGGCGTGAATGTAGCGGCGAACTTCGCCCGCACCGCCCCCTCTGCCCCACATTCATCCGATCGTGTGCAGAACAGGACCTGGGGTGGACACCGCCCCGTGGCCAGGAAGGATCGTTGACTGATAACTGACGCATCTAGACAAGTCATGCTGGATAGGCGTAGCGGTGCTGACGCCGTGCTGGAATCCAGCCGGGCAGACCCTCGGCCATGAGGCCGGGGGTCTTCTGCTGTCCGGGCCGGTTTCCCGTTCTCTCAATCGTGATCGCTTGACCCCGGGGTCACGGGGTCGGGAGCATCGAACGCGGCACTACGCCGAACGGGAGAGGGGAACCGGAAGCCATGAAGGTGACCAAGCTGATCAGCACCTGTGACGTGAAGGACTGCCCTACGATCTACGCCACCGACCGAGGTACGTTCCTCGTGCAGGGTGAGACGCCCGACGACCACGGGCTCAAGATTCCCGCTCACGAAACCCTCGTGGAGATCCCCGTCGAGCTGATCAAGAAGGCCATTGCCGATGGCCTCATCTAGCACCCTCGCCGAACTCTTCGAGCGGTTCCAGCACGAGGCCTTCCGCCTGGAGACCTTGGACGACTACAGCGGCTCCGGGAACGTTGATGCCTACCGGGCCTTCCAGGCCGGTCTGGAGCGGCCTGAGGGCTACAACGCCGGATGGGTCGAAGAACTCCGAGGACTCACGCACGAGGGCAAGCGGGTGTACCGCGTGCACGTCCTCAAGCGGCCTCTCACGGAGTACCTCCGCTTCGAGTTGGGGTGGGGCTACCGGACGAACATGACCGGCGGGGAAGAGTTCTTCATCCTCGACGTGACGGACGCCCCGAACCCGCTCGACGCCGTTCCGGACTTCTGGCTCTTCGACTCCAAGGACACGGCCGTGATGCGGTACGACGACGCCGGGGGATTCCACGGCGCCGACGTTCTGCCACAGGACGAAGCTGCCGCTTACATCGCCTACCGGGAAGCGGCACTCGCCCACGCGGAGCCGTTCACCGACTGGTGGGCCAAGTACGGGGAGTGAACAAGGCACAGCTCGGGGCCGCGCTGCGGGCACTGCGAGAGGCGTCCGGCAAGGAAGCCAAAGCAGTCGCCCGTAGCGCCCTCATGTCTCCGTCCAAGCTCTCCAAGATCGAGAATGCCAACCTCCTGCCGAGCGCCACGGACGTGGAGCGCATCCTGACCGCCATAGGCGTCTCTGACGCCATCAAGGCCGAGTACACGGAAGCTGCCCGCGCGGCGACCACTGAGGCCACCGCGTGGCGTCTCCTCAAGCGGGCCGGCATCCACAAGGGCCAGCAGGCGGCGAAGGCCCTGGAAGCTCAGATGGCCGTCCTGAGGCTGTTCCAGCCCGCTCTGGTACCCGGGTTGCTCCAGACGCCCGAATACATCCGCGCCATCCTCCAGCGCCATGACCTGACCGAGGACGCCCTCACGCGCACGATCAGCGGCAGGCTTGAACGTCAGGCGGTGCTGTTCGACAGCACGAAGAAGCTCCGCTTCGTCATCACCGAACCCGTCCTTCGGTGGCGGATCGTCCCGCCCCCGATGATGGCCGCGCAGCTCGACAGGATCGTCTCCATGTCCCGCCTCGCCCACGTAGACATCAGGGTCGTGCCGCTGTCCGCCCCGCAGACGGACATCGCCAATCACGCCTTCGTCGTCCGAGACGACCGCATGGTGACCGTTGAGACGGTGCACGCCGAGATAGTCGTCACGGATCCGCGCGACGTTGAAATGTACGTCCGGAAGTTCGAAGGATTCGAGAAGGCAGCGGTGTCCGGCGATGAAATGCGGAGCCTCGTTGAAGGCATCCGGGACGGGTTTTTGAGGGAACAGGAAACCGGCTAGGAACTGTCTCCGGCCCTGGTCACTATTGCTGCCGACGCAGCGAGGGTGACGTGAAGGGGCGCGGTGATGGCGGCAGCAACGACGGCACAGCAGCAGGCAGCAAAGCTCTTCATGCCCCCGTGGCCGCAGCCTCCCGCTAGCTGTGAAAGGTGCCAGAAGTGGGCCGAGGAGCGCTCGAATGCGAAGGGCCCTCTGGCGGGGACGGTCGTGAGCGACAGGAACGTGTTGATCCGTCGCCACGCCGCCCGGGGCCACCAGTGAGGGCCATCGCCGCAGCCGTTGACAAGACCCAGTGGCCGGAGGGTGACGCGGACTGCGGGGTCTGTACAGCCCTGGATGTCGAGCGGCTCGAAGCCTACGACGAGGGCGACTACCGCACCGTGGCTCAGGTGAATGCGGAGATCCAGAACCACCCGCACTTACGACGCCGGAGCGGCGCGTGAAGAGCACCGTTCCTGAAGACACCCCTTGGTACTGCGGGGCGTACACGTTCCTCCCGCTCGAAGCAGTCGAGACCCATCGCCGCGTTACCGGCCGAGACCTGTCGAACTACATGGTCGAGTGCGTCCGCGACCAAGGCCACGAAGACGAGCACAGCGGCACGATCCGGGGCTCCGGAGCCTTCCACTGGGAGGCCGAGCACGCGATCAAGCGGCGCGCTGACCGTGACAGACTCCCGCTCCTTGCGAGAGCGGGCCGCACGGAATCATCAACCTGATACCGAAGGAGACCACACATGCCTAAGCACGGTGGCGGTACCGGAGACGGCCAGGGCGGAAGCCAGCAGGACGACGGGAGCAGCGGACGCGGACACGGCGGGGGCGGCACGGACACCGGCAGCGGTGGTAACTCCTCCGACGGCTCCGGCCCGAAGAAGTAGGGGTAGATGACCGCGCGCAAAGAGGAGGCGGGCCCTTCGGGGCTCGCCTCCGCGCTCGTTGCATCGGGCGCATTGCAGTCGGATTGGTTGCCGACGTTCAAGGCCGTTTCCCGGGACATGTTCGTACCCGCGCGCATCTGGCCGGGCATCCCGGCCGGCACTCGGCAGAACGCGTTGGTGGACCGCGACAAGGACCCCGACGCCTGGTTCTCTGCCGTGTACTCCGATATCCCCCTGACGACTCAGTGGGACGACGGAGAGCACAGCGGCGACGGCGTAGGACGTACCCCTACTAGCTCGAACTCTCAGCCCCGGATGGTCTTCGGCATGCTGGGGGACCTTGACGCCCGGAAGGGCCACAAGGCGATGGAGATCGGCGCCGGGACGGGGTGGAACGCAGGGCTTATGTCTCACCGCCTCGGCTCCAAGAACGTCGTCTCGATCGAGTTCGACCCTGAGGTAGCCAAGGGGGCCATCAGGAACCTTCGCGACGCGGGCCTTTGTCCCACGATCATCGTGGGAGACGGACGGCTCGGCTATCCCGAGGGCGGACCCTACGACAGGGTCATTGCGACATGCTCTATCGGCGAGGTCCCGTACACGTGGGTTGAACAGACCGTTCCCGGCGGCTTGATCGTCGCCCCGTGGGGAACCGGCTACGGGGGCGAGGCTATCGCCCGGCTTGTCGTGAGCGAGGACGGTACGGCTTCTGGACACTTCACCCGCTCAAGTGCCTTCATGCGGCTCCGGCAGCAGCGTCCCGACCGTGCCGACCATGCCACCTACCTCAAGGGCCAGGAGTGGCCCGCTGAAGGCGTCAAGAGCACCACGACGCTTTCGCCCGAGGACATCGACGGGTGGGTAGAACAGTTCGCGATCAGCCTTCGGGTCCCTGGAACGTTCTGGTCTGTCGAGAACGACACGGACGGCTCTTACGTCGTGTGGTTCTACGGCGACGACCGGCAGTCGTGGGCGTCCATCGACTACGAGCCCGGGACGAGTGAGTACCTCGTAGTCCAAGCCGGACCGCGCAGGCTGTGGGACGAGACGGAAGCCGCCTACCGATGGTGGGAGGAGCAGGGGCGACCGGACTTCACCCGGTTCGGGCTCACCGTGGGGCCTGACGGCCAGACGGCATGGTTGGACCTACCGAGCAATCCGGTCTGACATCAAGCCCCGGCGCCACTTACAGCTAACCCGAGTCGGGAACGGCGTTCTCGGAACATCGCAGGTCACCGTCTCCGCCGGCGCGCATGCGGAGGCCCCAATGCACATGGAGCAGTCCATACATGCAGGTCAGGGCCACAGTCACTCGTTTGTGTGCAGAACCGGTATGGCTCTTTACGGGTCCACCCCCTCGACCCGCGTACGCTGCGGCCCATGACCCGCCGGCCCACCGGGGAGCACCGCCCCAGCAGCTACGACGTCCCCGATGACGGTCAGGACGGCCACGACGGCCACGACGGCCGCGACGGTCATGACCGTACCCGCCGCGACGGCGGGCACGGGCGGCGCGGTCCCGCGGAGTCCACGGCGCCGCTCCCGGCGCCCGAGCTGACCGAGGCCGAGTGCCGGCGCTGCGGAACGTACATCGCCGGCCTCGACGGGCGGTACGCGTGCGGGGTCTGCGGCTGGGTGAACGACCACTCCGAGGGGCACCGGCGGCTGCCCCGGGCGGACGAGGACCCGGACCGGCCGGTCCGGGGCGGCGGCAGGCGTCCGAAGGGGCCCGCGCGGGGGACCTGACCGGGCGGCCGGAAGCCTGCGGGCGGACCGCCGTACCCTTGCCTGGTGCGATACATGCACACAGCACGTTCGACGGCAGGTTCGACGAGGAGGCGCCGCGGTGGCTGAGCTTGGGTTTGTCCGTCTGGGCTTCGGTCCGCAGGCCGTGGAGTACACGGTGGCCTGGGAAGAGCAGCGCCGGGTGCACGCGGCCCGCTTCGCGGACGAGATCGAGGACACCTGCCTGCTCCTGGAGCACCTGCCGGTCTACACGGCGGGCCGGCGCACCGCCGACAGCGAGCGGCCGCTCGACGGCACGCCCGTGGTGGACGTGGACCGCGGCGGCAAGATCACCTGGCACGGGCCGGGCCAGCTGGTCGGCTACCCGATCATGAAGCTGCCCCGCCCGGTGGACGTGGTCGCGCACGTCCGCCGCCTCGAGGACGCGCTGATCCGCACGGCCGCCGAATTCGGCCTGGAGACCACGCGCGTCGAGGGGCGCAGCGGCGTCTGGGTGCTCGGCGACCCCGTGGAGGAGCGCCCGAAGACCGGCGGCCTCTCCCTGGACTTCGATCCGCGGCTGGCGGACGAGGAGTTCGACCCGCGTCTGAACGGCCCCGAGTACGCGCCGTCCAACGCCGGCCAGCGCCGCGAGGACCGCAAGCTCGCGGCCATCGGCATCCGGGTCGCCAAGGGCGTCACGATGCACGGCTTCGCGATCAACGTGAACCCGGACAACACCTGGTTCGACCGGATCGTCCCCTGCGGGATCCGGGACGCCGGTGTGACCTCGCTCTCGTACGAACTGGGCCGCGAGATCACCATCGCCGAGGTCCTGCCCGTGATCGAACGGCACCTCAAGGCCGTACTCGAGCACGCGGAGCTGCGGCCCCGTGAGACAGAGCCCGCCATGGGCGCGTAGCGGCGCGGGAATGGGTACGGCCGCCCGCAGGTTGGCCGACGTAAGAACGTATGAAATTACGGGCGTACCCTGGTGGGCGCCGAAGAATCGAAGTCACAGGGAGCCGGTCGTGTCCGCAGTCGCACCCGACGGACGCAAGATGCTGCGCCTCGAGGTCCGTAACGCCCAGACCCCCATCGAGCGCAAGCCCGAGTGGATCAAGACCCGGGCCAAGATGGGTCCCGAGTACACCAAGATGCAGGCCCTGGTGAAGGGCGAAGGACTGCACACGGTGTGCCAGGAAGCCGGCTGTCCGAACATCTACGAATGCTGGGAGGACCGCGAGGCCACCTTCCTCATCGGTGGCGACCAGTGCACCCGGCGCTGCGACTTCTGCCAGATCGACACGGGCAAGCCCGAGGCCCTGGACCGCGACGAGCCGCGCCGCGTGGGCGAGTCCGTCGTCACGATGGACCTGAACTACGCCACCATCACGGGCGTCGCGCGCGACGACCTGGCGGACGGCGGCGCCTGGCTGTACGCGGAGACCGTGCGCCAGATCCACCAGCAGACGGCGGAGCGCGCCACGGGCCACACCAAGGTCGAGCTGCTCGCCCCGGACTTCAACGCGGTCCCGGAGCTGCTGGAAGAGGTCTTCGCCTCCCGGCCCGAGGTCTTCGCGCACAACGTCGAGACGGTGCCGCGGATCTTCAAGCGGATCCGCCCCGGCTTCCGCTACGAGCGCTCGATGGAGGTCATCACGCGGGCGCGCGCCTATGGCCTCGTCACGAAGTCCAACCTGATCCTGGGCATGGGCGAGGAGCGCGAGGAGGTCACGCAGGCGCTGCGCGACCTCCACGAGGCGGGCTGCGAGCTCATCACCATCACGCAGTACCTGCGGCCCTCGCCGCGGCACCACCCCGTCGAGCGCTGGGTGAAGCCGGCCGAGTTCGTCGAGCTGGCGCAGGAGGCCGAGGAGATCGGCTTCTCCGGCGTGATGTCCGGGCCGCTGGTCCGCTCCTCGTACCGGGCGGGCCGGCTGTACCAGCAGGCGATGGAGAAGCGCGCGGCGGTCTGACGACGCGGTCCGGCCGCCCCGACCGGCGGTCCGGCCGCCCGGACGCCCCCGCGCGGGGAGTGTGTGAATTCGCGCACAAAGTCTTACTCGTGGGTAACACCGCATCGACGCGGCCCCTAGGCTCTTTCCAGGAGGAGCCCGGCGGGCCGCGTAAATGTTTCATCACTGTTTGACCGACCGGTCACCCCCTGGTAACACCATTCAGTGACGATAGCTCTACGCACCGCGCACGCCCCCGAGTGCGCGCCGGTGCGCGCAAGGCCCCGTACCGACCGCTCCGCCCCGCACACCGCCGACGTGAGCTCAGTGAAAGGGATCGACATCATGCAGGCCGCGCCCGTACGCGCCACCGCCATCCCGTCCTTCACCGACGCCTTCCGGGGCATCGAGTCGCTGCTCATGAGCGGTGCCCGCCGCAACGCCTGGACGGCGGTCCTCGAAGACCGCCGCAGGGCCAAGGACCGGGTCGAAACCGAGCACGTACTCGAGGCCGCGGCGACCCGGACCGGGAAGGCCACGTAAACTTCGCTACATGGCGAGGAAGTCAAACGCAGAGACTGCTGCGAACCCCGGGCGACTGAAGCAGATCGCCCTGACGTACAAGATGACGCGCAAGGCCGACCCGAAGGTCGGTCTGATCGTCGCGGGCGTGGGAATCGTCACCTTTGGCGTGTTCCTTGCGATCGGCTTCCTGATCGGCCACCCGGTCTACCTGGGCATCCTGGGATTCCTGGTGGCGTTCCTGGCGATGGCGATCATCTTCGGGCGACGGGCCGAGACCGCTGCCTTCGGGCAGATGGAGGGACAGCCGGGCGCGGCCGCTGCCGTGCTGGACAACGTGGGCCGGGGCTGGACCACGACCCCCGCCGTCGCGATGAGCAAGCAGCAGGACATCGTCCACCGTGCCGTGGGCAAGGCCGGCGTCGTCCTGATCGCCGAGGGCAACCCGAACCGGGTGAAGCCGATGCTCGCGAACGAGAAGAAGAAGCTGGCCCGGATCATGCCCGACATCCCGGTCCACGACTTCATCGTGGGTACGGGCGAGGGCGAGGTGCCGCTCAAGAAGGTCCGCACGACCCTGCTGAAGCTGCCCCGCGTGCTCTCGGGCCCGCAGATCACCCAGGTCAACGACAAGCTCCGGGCCATGGGCGACCTGCTGTCGAACATGCCCATCCCGAAGGGCCCCATGCCCAAGGGGATGCGGATGCCGCGCGGCGGAAAGATGCGCTGACCAGATTTTCGTATACGACGCACGGGAGCCCCCGGCCGATGGCCGGGGGCTCCCGTGCGTCGTGGCGGCGCGTGCCGCCGTGGCCCCGGTCCGGACTCCGAGATCCGGACTACCCGGTCCGGGCTCTCAGGACCGGACGTTCAGGACCGGACCTGGACGGCGCGCGCGAGGCGGTCGTGCAGGCCGCGGCCGTCGCGGTCCCAGACCAGGGCCGGGACCACCAGGGCGATCAGCAGGGTGCGCAGCACCACGCGGCCGATGCCGAGCCGGCCGCCGTCCTGCGAGACGACCCGGAGGCCAAGGATCCGCTTCCCGGGGGTGAAGCCGACGGTGCCGACCGTCAGGACGCTCAGGACCACGAAGAGCACCAGCGTCCAGTTGCCCGCGGCGGTCCAGTCACGGCCGGTGAGCAGCCCGTACGCGATGAGCTGGCAGGCCAGCCAGTCGATCGCCAGCGCGCCGAGGCGGCGGCCGAAACGGGCCACCGAGCCGGGCCCCTGCGGGGGCAGTCCGAGCTGCTTGCCGGGGTGTCCGAAGTCGACGCCCATCTGCTCGGCGGTCTCGCGGGGGCCGGAGAGCCAGGATCCGATTGCTTGCCTCTTGTCCACGCCAACACGGTACCGGTGGGGCTGAGCGGTGTTCCGCCGAGGGCCTGGTTAACTTGTGCGAAACAAATGGGTCATGCTTGAGAAACCCCGTCTGCTTATGGTCGGGTCAGCGTGCGGCACCGCACTGGCGCACCACTAGCTATAAAGCCTGGCCCTGCCCCGGGGTCGGGAGTAGGAGGAGTTGGATGTTCAAGAACGCCGACGAAGTGAAGCAGTACATCGAGGAGAACGACGTCAAGTTCGTTGACGTCCGCTTCTGCGACCTGCCTGGTGTGATGCAGCACTTCACCATTCCGGGGCGGGCGTTCGACCCGAACGAGGAGCTGGCCTTCGACGGCTCCTCGATCCGCGGCTTCCAGGCGATCCACGAGTCCGACATGGCGCTGCGTGCCGACCTCAGCACCGCGCGTCTGGACCCGTTCCGCAAGGACAAGACGCTCAACATCAACTTCTTCATCCACGACCCGATCACGGGCGAGGCCTACTCGCGCGACCCGCGCAACATCGCGAAGAAGGCCGAGGCGTACCTCGCCTCCACCGGCATCGCCGACACCGCGTACTTCGGCCCCGAGGCCGAGTTCTACGTGTTCGACAGCGTGCGCTTCGCGACGACCGCGAACGAGAGCTTCTACCACATCGACTCCGAGGCCGGCGCCTGGAACACCGGCTCCGAGGAGAACAACCGTGGTTACAAGGTCCGCTACAAGGGTGGTTACTTCCCCGTAGCCCCGGTCGACCACTTCGCCGACCTGCGCGCCGAGATCTCCCTCGAGCTGGACGCCCAGGGCCTCCAGGTCGAGCGCCAGCACCACGAGGTCGGCACCGGTGGCCAGGCCGAGATCAACTACAAGTTCAACACGCTGCTCGCCGCGGCCGACGACCTGATGCTCTTCAAGTACATCGTGAAGAACGTCGCCTGGCGCAACGGCAAGACCGCGACCTTCATGCCGAAGCCGATCTTCGGTGACAACGGCTCGGGCATGCACGTGCACCAGTCGCTGTGGGCGAACGGCGACCCGCTGTTCTACGACGAGACCGGCTACGCGGGCCTCTCGGACACCGCCCGCTACTACATCGGCGGCATCCTCAAGCACGCCCCGTCGCTGCTGGCGTTCACCAACCCGACGGTGAACTCCTACCACCGCCTGGTCCCGGGCTTCGAGGCGCCGGTCAACATGGTGTACTCGCAGCGCAACCGCTCCGCCGCCATGCGCATCCCGATCACGGGCTCGAACCCGAAGGCCAAGCGCGTCGAGTTCCGCGCCCCGGACCCGTCCTCGAACCCGTACCTGGCGTTCGCGGCCCTCCTGCTGGCCGGCCTCGACGGCGTCAAGAACAAGATCGAGCCGATGGAGCCGATCGACAAGGACCTCTACGAGCTCTCCCCGGACGAGCACGCGAGCGTCCCGCAGGTCCCGACCAGCCTCGAGGACGTCCTCAAGGCCCTGGAGGAGGACCACGAGTACCTCCTGGCCGGCGGTGTCTTCACCCCCGACCTGATCGAGACCTGGATCGACTACAAGCGCACCCACGAGATCGCCCCGATCGCGCTGCGCCCGCACCCGCACGAGTTCGAGCTCTACTTCGACCTCTAAGCCGTAGCGCGGTAGTACGACCGAGGGCCGTCCCCACCCGGGGGCGGCCCTTTCGTCGTTCCGCCGTCCCGGTGGAGGGGCCGGGCCCGGTGATCCGGGGCGCGGGGGTGACGGGGACTCCCGCCGACGGCGGGCGGGACGCCCACGGAAGGGGTGGGGCTTCGCCGTTCCGGCGGTGCGCGACCGGCGGGGCGGCTAGCTTCGGATCATGGAAGATCCGTGGAAGACCATCGGGGCGCTCGTGACGCGGTTCGACGCGCACGACCGGGAGCGCGGGGTGGGGCGGGAGGAGAGCCTGACCCTCCAGGTCCTGAAGATCGGGGAGGAGTTCGGGGAGGCGGCGCAGGCGGTCATCGGGGCCCGGGGCACGAACCCCCGCAAGGGGAACTCGCACACCTGGGAAGACGTGGAGGCGGAGGTCGCCGACGTCATCGTCACGGCGATGGTCGCGCTCGCCCGGATGCGGCCGGACGCCGCCGCCTTCTTCGCCGAGCACCTCCGGGAGAAGTCGGAGCGGTTCCTCTGACCGGCCGGCCGCGAGGGGCGCCGCCGGGAGGAGGGGCCGCGAGCGGCCTCAGGTGCGGTCGCGGAGCAGGGGCATGGAGCCCGTGAGGTCCCGCAGGCAGCGCAGGGCCAGTTCGGAGGGGGAGCCGGGGCCCGAGGGCGGGGCGTCCGTGGCCGACCAGAGTTCCAGGGCGATGCGGATCGCGTCCGTGGCCGCCGCCGCGAGGAGGCGGACGCCGAGGACGTCGGCGTCCGGTCCGGCGAGCCGGGCGACGACCGGGACCAGGTGCTCCTCGGAGTCCTGGTTGACCCGGTACCAGACCGCGCGCAGGGCCTCGTCGGTCGCGGCGGCGCGGAGCAGGCCCCGGGTGACCTCCAGGCCTTCGTCGAGGGCCCGGGGGTCGGTGAGGGAGCGGGTGACGGCCCGTTCCAGGGCCGCGGCGAGCGGGCTGCCGGGTTCCTCCTCGGCGAGCAGGGCGCGCCAGGCGTCGCCGCCGCCCGCGAGCAGGGGGCCGACGGCTTCCTGCTTGTTGCGGAAGTAGCGGTAGAACGTGCGCAGTGCCACCCCCGCGCGATGGGCGATGTCTTCGGCGGTCGTACCGTCCGGGCCGTGCTCGGCGAACAGTTCGCAGGCCGCGCGGGCGATGTCGAGCTGGGTGGCGGCCTTGCGGCGCTCGTTCAGCGACGGGGCGCCGGGGCCGGCCTGGGGAGCGTACGGACGAGGGGATCTCACGGGGGAAGACTACCTCCGGCCCTCGAGGTACTGCACATTTTGACAGGCTGGCAAAACGTGCCATTGACCGAGTACGCTCCGCCCATGAACCGTTACGAAGGACGGCGCGTCCTCATCACCGGCGGCGGCTCCGGCATCGGCCAGGCCACCGCGCACCGCATCCTTTCCGAAGGCGGCCGCGTCCACGCGGTGGACGTCAGCGAAGCCGGCCTGAAGGCCACCGCCGCGCAGGCCGCCGCCGACGGGCACGCCGAGCGCCTCACCACCGCCGTGCTCGACATCTCCGACGAGGCCGCCGTGCGGAGCGGCGTCGCCGACGCCGTCGCCGCCCTCGGCGGGCTCGACGTACTGGTCAACGCCGCGGGCATCCTGCGCTCCTCGCACACCCACGAGACCACGCTCGAGTTCTGGAACAAGATCATCTCGGTGAACCTGACCGGTACGTTCCTGGTCATCCGCGCGTCGATACCGGCACTGCTCGAGGGCGACCAGCCCGCCGTGGTCAACTTCAGCTCCACCTCGGCGAGCTTCGCCCACCCCTACATGTCCGCCTACGCGGCCAGCAAGGGCGGCATCCAGTCCATGACCCACGCGCTGGCCGCCGAGTACAGCAAGCAGGGCCTGCGCTTCGTCTCCGTGGCCCCCGGCTCCATCGAGAGCGGCATGACCACCGGCAACGGCCCCGGCCTGCCCGAGGACACCGACTGGAGCCTGTTCGCCAAGCTCGCCCCGGCCCTCGGCCAGGGCTTCGCCGGCCCGCAGACCGTCGCCGGGGTCGTCGCCATGCTGGCCTCCGAGGACGGCGCGTTCATCACCGGTACGGAGATCCGCATCGACGGCGGTACGCACTACTAGGCATCGGCGGGCGACAGCGGACGTCGGCGGGCATCAGCCTCGGAAACGGTCCCAGAGCCGGGGGAAGCGCTCCGCGAGCACGGCTTCGTTCTCGAAGTCCAGCGGGGCGCCCTCCGGCTCGGCCGCTTGCAGCGGGACCCCCAGATCCGGCGCCACCGCCCCGGTCAGCTGCTCGTAGGCCTCGTCGGCCGCGTACCCCAGCTCCTCGCCGTCCCCGTCGATCTCCTCGTCGAACTCGGCCAGCAGTTCCGCCAGCTGGTCCGGGTCGTGCACCCCGCCCTCGAAGACCTCCCGGCCCTGGCCGATCAGCCAGCACCGGAAGTAGTCGAACGCGTCGTCGCTCGCGCCGTCGAGCAGGACCCACGCGGCGCCCCACAGGTCCCAGGTGTACGCCCGGTTGTACCGCGACTCGAAGTGCCGGGCGAAGTCCAGGACGGAATCCGGGTCGAGCTGCGCGAGCCGCTCGACGAGCAGCTCGGCGTGCTCCTCGGGGTCGCCACCGGCGGCCCCGCGGGTACGGTCGACGATCTCCCAGAACTCCGTCTCGTCCATCACCGCTCCAGCATCACGGGTCCGCCCCCGCGCCGCCACCGCGCGTACGGCGAAAGGCCGGTGTCGGCCCTCCTTTGGCCTCCATCGCACGCACGGAACGCACCGGGCGGGGCCGCATACTCGGAACACGGGAGCCGAGGGGCGGAAGGGGCACTGATGCGGGGGGAATTACTCGAAGGCCGGTACCGGCTGGAGGAGCGGCTCGGCGGAGGGGGCATGGGCGAGGTCTGGGCGGCGCTGGACGTGCGCATGCGCCGGCCGGTCGCCGCCAAGATCGTCCATTCCGTACCGGGCATGGCCGCGGAGGAGGTCGAGCGGCGGTTCACCCACGAGGTCCGCTCGGTGGCGAACCTCCCGCACCGGCACACGGTGACCGTCCACGACTGCGGCGAGGCACTGCTGGCGGGCCGTCGGATGCTCTACCTGGTGATGGAGCGCCTGGACGGCCGTACGCTGGCGCAGACCTTCCGCGATCCGCAGCGCGCGCCCTGGCACGACGTCGTGAACTGGGGCAGCCAGATCGCGACCGCTCTCGGCGCGGCCCACGGGCGGGGCATCGTCCACCGGGACATCAAGCCGCAGAACGTGATGCTCACCGACGCCGGCGTGATCAAGGTGCTGGACTTCGGCCTCGCGAAGTTCCTCGGCGAGACCCTGAGGGTCGCGGATCTCACCGTCACCGGCACCGCGATGGGCACCCTCGCCTACATGTCGCCCGAACAGTGCCGGGGCGACGGCGACATCGACCACCGTGCCGACCTCTACAGCCTGGGCTGCCTGCTCTACGAGGGCCTCAGCGGACGGCCGCCCTTCACCAACCCGGCGGCGCACGCCCTGCTCTACCAGCAGATCCACGAGACCCCCCGCGCCCTGTCCGAGGCCGTGAGCGGAGTTCCCCCGCGGGTCGGCGACCTCGTGATGCGGCTGCTCGCCAAGGACCGCGAGGACCGGCCGCGCGACGCGGCCACCGTCATCGCGGACCTGCGGGCCGCCCTCGGCGCGTACCGGCAGGCGACCGTCGTGACCCGGGAGGCCAAGTCCAAGGTCGTGCAGGCCCTGGCCGACGCGCACTCCCTCGCCCGGTTCGTGACGGAGGACGCGCAGGCGAGGGCGGCCCGGGTCATGGCCGAGGCGGAGCGGGACGCGGCGGCCTGGCGCGCCGATGCGGAGGAGACCCTCCGACGGGCCCGCACCCGCGAGGAGCGGGCGGCGGAAGCGGGCGACGAGGCGGAACGGGCCCTGGCGGCGGCACGGGAAAGGCAAGTGGAGGTGGCCGCGCTGCGGGCCGAGGCCGACGAGGCCCGACAGGCGGGCCGGCGGGCCGTGCAGGAGGCGGCCGCCCGCCGGGCCGAGGCCCACGCGCTCCTCGAGGAGAGCAGGGCCGAGGCCGCCCGGGCCGCCACGGAGTTCGAGACCCAGCTCGCCCACCGCCGTGACCAGTCCGAGCGCGACCTGGCCGCGCGCCAGGACAAGGCCGAGAAGCGTCTCGTGGAGATCGAGCAGCGCGCGGAGGCGCTGCGTCTGGAGGCGGAGAAGCTCCGCAAGGAGGCCGAGAGCGGCGCCCGCCTGACCGTACGGACCGCGCAGCGCCTGGCCGAGGACCTCGTCGCCGACGCCACCGCCCGCGTCGAGCGGATCCACGGCGAGTCCGACCGTCAACTGGCCGCGATCGACGCGGAGCGCATGCGGATCGCCGACAGCCTGGAAGCCCTGCGCACGCTGCTGGTCGGTCCCAGGGGGCCCCTCGGGCAGCCCGCCGCACAGGAGCGGACGCAGGACCGCGCCCGCTGAAACGCCGTGAGGCGGTCCGCCCCCCCCCGGGGGGGCCCCCCCCCCCGGGCCGGCCCGAAGGACCCCCAGACGCCCCGTCCCGCACCCCCCCCCCAGAGAACGAAAACCACGACACAG
>NZ_JBSGWY010000006.1:130536-134474 GCF_053609145.1 Streptomyces sp. NPDC054961
CGCCCGCTGCGGGTCGGACCCTGGGGCCCCAGCGGCCACCCCCCCGCACCGGCGCGGACCCCGCCCGGCCCCCGTTTAACCGCGGTGCGGGGTCCCCCCCCCCAGGGGGCGGACCGCCTCACGGTCCGATCGTCGCGTACGCCTCAGAGGCCGTAGCGCGCCCGCGCCTCCTTGACGGAGGACGCCGGCACCTCGCCGCGGCGGGCGAGCTGGGCCAGCGCGGCCACCACGATCGACGGGGCGTCGACACCGAAGTGGCGGCGGGCGCCCTCACGGGTGTCGGACAGACCGAAGCCGTCCGTGCCCAGCGAGGTCCAGTCCTGCTCCACCCACTGGCTGATCTGGTCCGGGACCTGACGCATCCAGTCGGAGACGGCCAGCACCGGGCTGGTGACGCCCTCCAGCGCGCGGGTGACGTACGGGGTGCGCAGCTCACCGCGGAGCAGCGCCTCGTCGCAGTCCAGCGCGTCGCGGCGCAGCTCGCCCCAGGAGGTGGCGGACCAGACGTCGGCGGCCACGTTCCAGTCGGCGGCGAGCAGCTTCTGCGCGTCGAGCACCCAGTGGATCGCCGTACCGGAGGCCATCAGCTGGATCTTCGGGGCGTCGGCGGCCGGGGCCGCCTCCGCCAGGTCCGCCGCCGTGTTGAAGCGGTAGAGACCGCGCAGGATGCCCTCTTCCACGCCTTCCGGCATGGCGGGCTGCGGCTTCGGCTCGTTGTAGACCGTCAGGTAGTAGAAGACGTCTTCCGGCTTCTCGCCGTACATCCGGCGCAGACCGTCCTTGACGATCACCGCGATCTCGTACGCGAAGGCCGGGTCGTAGTTGAGCGACGCCGGGTTCGTGGACGCGATCAGGTGCGAGTGGCCGTCCGCGTGCTGCAGGCCCTCGCCGGTCAGCGTGGTGCGGCCGGCGGTGGCACCGACGATGAAGCCCTTGCCGAGCTGGTCGGCGAGCTGCCACATCTGGTCGGCGGTGCGCTGCCAGCCGAACATCGAGTAGAAGATGTAGAACGGGATCATCGGCTCGCCGTGCGTCGCGTACGACGTGCAGGCGGCGATGAAGTCGGCCATGGCGCCGGCCTCGGTGATCCCCTCGTTGAGGATCTGGCCGTCCTTGGCTTCCTTGTAGTACATGAGCTGGTCGCGGTCGACGGGCTCGTACGTCTGGCCCAGCGGCGAGTAGATGCCGGCCGACGGGAAGAGGGACTCCATGCCGAAGGTGCGGGCCTCGTCGGGGACGATCGGCACCCAGCGCTTGCCGGTCTCCTTGTCCCGCATCAGGTCCTTGACGAGCCGGACGAAGGCCATGGTGGTGGCCATCTCCTGCTTGCCGGAGCCCTTGAGCAGCGGGGCGAAGGAACGGTCGGCCGGGGCCGGCAGGGCCACGTGCTTGACCTTGCGGGACGGGGCCGGGCCGCCGAGCGCCGCGCGGCGCTCGTTCAGGTACCGGACCTCGGGGCTGTTCGCGCCCGGGTGGCCGTACGGGACCTGGCCGTCGGCGAAGGCGCTGTCCGGGATCGGGAGGCCCAGGAGGTCGCGCATGTCCTTGAACTCGTCGACCGTCAGCTTCTTCATCTGGTGGTTCGCGTTCTTCGACTCGAACCCGGCGCCCAGCGTGTAGCCCTTGACGGTCTGCGCGAGGATGACCGTCGGCGCGCCCTTGTGCTCCAGGGCGGCCTTGTACGCGGCGTACACCTTGCGGGGCTCGTGGCCGCCGCGGGAGCTGTGGAAGCACTCGGCGATCTTCGCGTCGGTGAGCAGGCCGCCGAGGGCGACGAGCTCGGCGTTGGCGCCGAAGAAGTGCTGGCGGATGTAGGCCACGTCGCGGGTCGCGTACGTCTGGAACTGCGCGTCGGGTACCTCGCGCAGGCGGCGTACGAGGGCGCCCGTGGTGTCGAGCTGGAACAGCTCGTCCCAGGCGGAGCCCCACAGCGACTTGATGACGTTCCAGCCGGCGCCGCGGAACTGGGCCTCCAGCTCCTGGACCACGCGGAAGTTGGCGCGGACCGGACCGTCGAGGCGCTGCAGGTTGCAGTTGATGACGAAGGTCAGGTTGTCGAGCTGCTCGCGGGAGGCGAGGGCCAGGGCGGCGGTCGACTCGGGCTCGTCCATCTCGCCGTCGCCCAGGAAGGCCCAGACGTGCGAGTTGGCGGTGTCCTTGATGCTCCGGTTCTGCAGGTAGCGGTTGAAGCGCGCCTGGTAGATCGCGGAGAGCGGGCCGAGGCCCATGGACACCGTCGGGAACTCCCACAGCCACGGCAGGCGCCGCGGGTGCGGGTAGGACGGCAGGCCGTTGCCGCCGGACTCCTGGCGGAAGTTGTCGAGCTGCTGCTCGGAGATCCGGCCGTCGAGGAAGGCGCGGGCGTAGATGCCGGGGGAGGCGTGGCCCTGGATGTAGAGCTGGTCGCCCGATCCGTCGGCCTCCTTCCCGCGGAAGAAGTGCTGGAAGCCGGTCTCGTAGAGCCAGGCCGCCGAGGCGAAGGTGGCGATGTGGCCGCCGACGCCGTACTTGGAGCCGCGGGTCACCATGGCGGCCGCGTTCCAGCGGTTCCACGCGGTGATCCGGGCCTCCATCGCCTCGTCGCCGGGGAACTCCGGCTCCGCGGCGGTGGGGATGGTGTTGACGTAGTCCGTCTCGAGCAGCTTCGGCAGCGCGAGGCCGGCGGCCTCGGCGTGCTGGAGGGTGCGACGGAGCAGGTATTCGGCGCGGCGCGTACCGGCGGCCTGTGCGACGGCGTCGAGGGAGGCCGCCCATTCGGCGGTCTCCTCGGTGTCGCGGTCCGGGAGCTGGTCGAGCTCGCTCGGAAGCTTTCCTACGGGGTCGGACATCGGTGTGCGCCGCCTTCCGGACAAAGGAGAGGTGGTGAAGAAATCCCTGACGGGCAGGACAGGGTCGATGGACCCGGGTGGGGTCCGCGACGACTGTAAAACGCTGATCGATGATCGATCAAATGAAAGTGGCGAAGAAACGTCCATATGACAAAAGTCGGCACCGGGTGCCATGAAAACAGGCACCCGGTGCCGGGTAAATCGGGGCAAGACGGGCAAGATCAAGCCCGCGGGGCGCACCCCAGGACGTGCCGCTTCACGAGCAGCCCGATGTCCGGATCCTGGTTCCGGAAGGCCTGGACGAGGGCTTCGTGCTCCTCGGCGTAGGACTTCTGGACGGTTCCCAGCCACCGGATGGACAGGGCCGTGAAGACCTCGATGCCCAGCGACTCCCAGGTGTGCAGCAGGACGCTGTTCCCGGCCGCCCGGACCATCTCCCGGTGGAAGCCCACCGTGTGCCGCACCTGGGCCGTGCCGTCCGCGCTGCGGTCCGCGTCCCACAGGGCCGCCACGTGCGGCTCCAGGGCCGTGCAGTCGGCCGCCAGGCGGGGTGCGGCCAGCTCGGCCGCGATCTGCTCCAGGCCCGCCCGGACCGGATAGATCTCCTCCAGGTCCGCCGCCGACAGGTTCCGCACGCGCACGCCCTTGTTGGGCGCCGACTCGATCAGCCGCAGCGTCTCCAGCTCGCGCAGGGCCTCGCGCACGGGGGTCTGGCTGACCTCCAGCTCCACGGCGATCCGGCGCTCCACGATCCGCTCGCCGGGCTTCCAGCGTCCGCTGACGATCCCCTCCACGATGTGCTCGCGGATCTGCTCGCGCAGCGAGTGCACGACGGGTGGGGTGATCATCGGGGCTTCATCTCCTGATGGGTGTGCAGGGTCACGCGGGGCCTGATGCGTAGACAATACGGCGGCGCCGGTCGTCGCGATGCGTTCCTGGTCAGGGGCGCAGGGTGAGGCTGGTTACAGGTGCCCGCGGGAGCGCCCAGCGTACGACGACGGCGCCCCCCCCCCCGCGCGGGGGAGGGGGGGGGGGGGGGGAGGGGGCGGGGGGGTGGGGGGGGGGGGGGAAGGAGAAGCGGAGACAGCACGACAGAGCCAGCGAGGGCTG
>NZ_JBSGWY010000006.1:134484-156665 GCF_053609145.1 Streptomyces sp. NPDC054961
GGGGGGGGGGGTTGGTGGTGGGGGGGGCTGGGGGGGGGGGTTTCCGGGGGCCCGCGGGCCCCCCGCGCCCCCCCCGCCGGCCCCCCCGCCGGGCCGGGGCGGGGGCGGCCCCCCCGACTGCGGCAGTCGCTGTCGCGGAGAGCCTTACAGGCCGAGCTCGACCTCGAACTCGCCGGCCTCGAGGATCGCCTTGACGGCCGAGAGGTACCGGGCCGCGTCCGCGCCGTCCACCAGGCGGTGGTCGTAGGACAGGGTCAGGTACGTCATGTCGCGGATGCCGATGTTCGTGCCCTCGGGGGTCTCGATGACCACCGGGCGCTTGACCGTGGCACCGATGCCCAGGATGGCGACCTGGTTCGGGGGCACGATGACCGTGTCGAACAGCGCACCGCGCGAGCCGGTGTTGCTGATGGTGAAGGTCGCGCCCGACAGCTCGTCCGGCGTGATCTTGTTGCCGCGGACCTTGGAGGCCAGGTCGGCGGTGGCCTTGGAGATGCCCGCCAGGTTGAGGCCGCCGGCACCCTTGATGACCGGGGTCATCAGGCCCTTCTCGGAGTCCACGGCGATGCCGATGTTCTCCGAGTCGAAGTAGGTGATGGTGCCCTCGTCCTCGTTGATCCGGGCGTTGACGACCGCGTGGGCCTTCAGCGCCTGGGCCGCGGCCTTGACGAAGAACGGCATCGGCGAGAGCTTGACGCCCTCGCGGGCCAGGAAGGAGGCCTTGGCCTTCTCGCGCAGCTTCATGATCTTGGTGATGTCCACCTCGACCACGGAGCTGAGCTGAGCCTGCGAGTGCAGGGCCTTCATCATGTTGTCGCCGATGACCTTGCGCATGCGGGTCATCTTGACGGTCTGGCCCCGCAGCTCGGAGACCGCGGCGGCCGGAGCCTTGGCGGCCGGAGCGGCGGCAGCCGGCGCCGGGGCGGCGGCAGCGGCCTTGGCGGCCTCGGCGGCGGCCAGGACGTCCTGCTTGCGGATGCGGCCACCGACACCGGTGCCCGAGACCGCGGACAGGTCGACGCCGGACTCCGAGGCGAGCTTGCGCACCAGCGGGGTCACGTACGCGCCCTCGTCACCGGCGGAAACCGGTGCGGCGGGGGCGGCCGGGGCCACGGGGGCGGCCGGAGCCGGAGCGGCCACGGGGGCGGCGGCGACCGGAGCCGGAGCGGCGACCGGGGCGGCCGGAGCCGGAGCGGCCACCGGAGCCGGAGCCGCGGCCGGAGCGGCCACCGGAGCGGTCACCGGAGCGGCCGGAGCCGGAGCGGCGACCGGAGCCGGGGCAGCGGCGGCCGGGGCGGCCGCGGGGGTCGCGCCGGCCACGCCGATGACGGCCAGACGGGCGCCGACCTCGGCGTTCTCGTCCTCGGCGACCAGGATCTCCAGCAGGACGCCGGCGACCGGGGCGGGGATCTCGGTGTCGACCTTGTCGGTCGAGACCTCGAGCAGCGGCTCGTCGGCCTCGACGGACTCGCCGACCTGCTTCAGCCAGCGGGTGACGGTGCCCTCGGTGACGGACTCGCCCAGGGCGGGGAGCACGACATCGGTGCCGGACGCGGCCGGGGCGGCAGCGGCGGAGGCCGGTTCGGCGACCGGGGCCGGAGCCGCGGCGGCGGGGGCCTCGGCGACCGGAGCCGGAGCGGCGGCGGCGGGGGCCTCGGCGGCCGGAGCGGCAGCCTCGGCCGGTGCGCCCGAACCGTCGTCGATGACGGCCAGCTCGGCGCCGACCTCGACGGTCTCGTCCTCGGCGACCTTGATGGACGCCAGGATGCCGGCCACGGGGGACGGGATCTCGGTGTCGACCTTGTCGGTCGAGACCTCGAGCAGCGGCTCGTCGGCCTCGACGCGCTCGCCCTCGGCCTTCAGCCAGCGGGTGACAGTGCCCTCAGTAACGCTCTCTCCGAGCGCCGGAAGGGTTACGGAAACCGACATGGTTTCAGTTGCTCCTAACGAATGTGCGGAAGTGGTCGTCGCGCCCGTGACGATTAGTCGTGGTTGTGCAGCGGCTTGCCGGCCAGCGCGAGGTGCGCCTCACCGAGGGCCTCGTTCTGCGTCGGGTGCGCGTGGATGAGCTGCGCGACCTCGGCCGGCAGGGCTTCCCAGTTGTAGATCAGCTGGGCTTCGCCGACCTGCTCGCCCATACGGTCGCCCACCATGTGGATACCGACCACGGCGCCATCCTTGACCTGGACGAGCTTGATCTCGCCGGCGGTCTTCAGGATCTTGCTCTTGCCGTTGCCCGCGAGGTTGAACTTCGCGGCGATGACCTTGTCCGCACCGTAGATCTCCTTGGCCTTGGCCTCGGTGATGCCTACGGAAGCGACTTCGGGGTGGCAGTACGTGACGCGCGGGACACCGTCGTAGTCGATCGGGACGGTCTTGAGACCGGCCAGACGCTCTGCGACCAGGATGCCCTCGGCGAAGCCGACGTGCGCGAGCTGGAGGGTCGGGACGAGGTCACCGACGGCCGAGACGGTCGGCACGTTGGTCTGCATGTACTCGTCGACCAGGACGTAGCCGCGGTCCATCGCGACGCCCTGCTCCTCGTAGCCCAGACCCTGCGAGACCGGGCCGCGGCCGATGGCGACCAGCAGCACCTCGGCTTCGAAGGTCTTGCCGTCGGCGAGGGTGACCCGTACGCCGTTCTCCGTGTACTCGGCCTTGTCGAAGAAGGTGCCGAGGTTGAACTTGATGCCGCGCTTGCGGAACGCGCGCTCCAGCAGCTTCGAGCTGTTCTCGTCCTCGACCGGCACGAGGTGCTTGAGGCCCTCGATGACGGTGACCTCGGAGCCGAACGACTTCCACGCCGAGGCGAACTCGACGCCGATGACGCCGCCGCCCAGGATGATCGCGGAGGCGGGCACGCGGTCCAGGACCAGAGCGTGGTCCGAGGAGAGGATGCGGTTGCCGTCGATCTGCAGGCCCGGCAGCGACTTCGGCACGGAGCCGGTCGCCAGCAGGACGTGGCGGCCCTGGACGCGCTCGCCGTTCACGTCGACGGAGGTCGGCGAGGAGAGGCGGCCCTCACCCTCGATGTAGGTCACCTTGCGGGAGGCGACCAGGCCCTGCAGACCCTTGTACAGGCCCGCGACGACTTCGTCCTTGTACTTGTGGACACCCGCGATGTCGATGCCCTCGAAAGAGGTCTTGACACCGAATTGGGCGGCTTCACGAGCCGAGTCGGCGACCTCGCCCGCGTGCAGCAGAGCCTTCGTGGGGATGCAGCCGTTGTGCAGGCAGGTGCCGCCGAGCTTGTTCTTCTCGATCAGGGCAACGTCCAGACCCAGCTGGGATGCGCGCAGCGCCGCGGCGTAACCGCCACTGCCGCCGCCGAGGATCACTAGGTCGAAAACGGTGCTGGCGTCGTTCGCCACGTCACGTCCTCCATGCATGTGCGCCGAGCACCGGTCCTCTGTGACCGGGCGGCGGCTGGTATACGGCCGCTTGTTTCTTCGGCCCTGTGGTGGGGGCCCTGTCCTGCCGAGAACCCATCTTCGCATTTGTCGGCGGAACGCGGGACGCCGGGCCTGCCCTGGGACAGGTGGTTCTGCCCGAACCGGGGGTTACCGCGGCGTAGAAACGTACGGATTTCGTCGAAAGTGAACAGGCCCCGGACCCGATCGGAAAATCTGATCAGGTCCGGGGCCCGTCGTCATCCAGGTTTGCCCGGGTTGCCTAGGGTCTGAGCTGCCTCAGGCTCGAGCCGCCCGGGTCGTCCGGGACGCGAGCGTCAGCCCAGGTCGCCCGTGGCCGTGCGCTCGGCGAGACGCACCAGGGTGCGCACGGCCGAGCCGGTGCCGCCCTTGGGGGTGTAGCCGTACGGGGCGCCCTCGTGGAAGGCGGGGCCCGCGATGTCGAGGTGGGCCCAGGTGATGCCCTCGCCGACGAACTCCTGCAGGAAGAGGCCGGCCACCAGGCCGCCGCCCATCCGGACACCCATGTTGGCGATGTCGGCGGTCGGGGAGTCCATGGACTTGCGCAGGTCCGCGGGGAGCGGCATCGGCCAGGAGGCCTCGCCGACCTCCTCGGCGATCTCGTGGATCGAGGTGCGGAAGGCGTCGTCGTTGGCCATGACGCCGAAGGTGCGGTCGCCCAGGGCCAGCACCATGGCGCCGGTCAGGGTCGCGACGTCGACGATCGCGTCCGGGTTGTCCTCGGAGGCCTTGGTCAGCGCGTCACCGAGGACCAGGCGGCCCTCGGCGTCCGTGTTGAGGACCTCGACGGTCTTGCCGCTGTACATGCGCAGCACGTCACCGGGCTTGGTGGCGGAACCGGACGGCATGTTCTCGGCGAGCGCGAGCCAGCCGGTGACGTTGACCTGGAGGCCGAGCTTGGCGGCCGCGACCACGGAGGCGAAGACGGCGGCGGCGCCGGCCATGTCGCACTTCATCGTCTCGTTGTGGCCGGCCGGCTTCAGGGAGATGCCGCCGGAGTCGTAGGTGATGCCCTTGCCGACGTAGGCGAGGGTCTTCTCCGCCTTGGGGTGGGTGTAGGAGAGCTTCACCAGGCGCGGCGGGTTCTCGGAGCCCTTGCCGACGCCCATGATGCCGCCGTAGCCGCCCTTGACGAGAGCCTTCTCGTCCAGGACCTGGACCTTGATGCCGTTCTCCTTGGCGGTCGCGGAGGCGACCGCGGCGAAGGCCTCGGGGGTCAGGTCGTTCGGCGGGGTGTTCACCAGGTCGCGGGCGATGTTGACCTCGGTCGCGATGACCGTGGCGCGCTCGGCGGCGGCCTTGTGCTCCTTGTCGCGCGGCTTGGCGCCGAGCAGGGTCACCTCGGCCAGCGGCTGCTTCGGGCCGCTGTTCTTGTCGCCGTTGCCGGCCTTCTTCTCGCCGCCCTGGTAGGCGGTGAAGGCGTACGCGCCCAGCAGCGCGCCCTCGGCCACGGCCGTGACGGCGGAGGCGTCGTCAAGGGGAAGGGCGAAGCCGGCCTTCTTGCTGCCGTGCAGCGCGCGGGCGGCCGCACCGGCGGAGCGGCGCAGCACCTCTTCGTCGTACGACTCGTCCGTCTCCGGTACGGAGCCCAGTCCGACGGCCAGCACGACCGGGGCCTTGAGGCCGTCCGGGGCCGGCAGCTTGGTGATCTCGCCTTCGGCGCCCGAGGCACCGAGGGCTTCGAGCACGGCGGCGAGCTTACCGTCGTACGCCTTGTCCACGGCCTCGGCGCCCGGGGCCACGACGGGACCCTTGGGGCCCTTGGCAACGCCGACGACGAGGACGTCGGCGCGCAGCGTCGCCGGTCCGGCAGTGCTGAGAGTCAGAGCAGTCACGGTGGTGAAGTCTCGCTTCCGTTTTGGAGGTGTGGGCCGAGTGGGTGGACGGCCATCCGTGGCGATCGTATGAGGGCTCGAAGTCCGCCGGAAATGAGCCTACGCGTACGCACTCGTCCGTACGTCACTCGAAGGTTTGGCAAGTTGTTCGATCAAGCGGTCATCAGGTTCACCCATCTGTGGCCTCTGTTCCAGGTTTGCCCCTTAGACCTGACGAGGTCCGAGAGACTCGATCCACTCTCGCAAGGGGACGCGGGGTTCCTTTGCATGATTTCCACAGAGCCTCCCCGGCCCGGCCTCACGCCACGGGCCGAAGTCGAGGACGCCTGCGGGGGGAAAGGCCGAAATGGTCAAGAAGAATCGGATGAACAGGCTCGCCGCCGTATGCTTCGCGGCTGCCATAGCATCCGTCGCGGTACCCGGAGCGGCCGCCCAGGCGGCAGTGACTCCGCGCATCGACCTCAGGGTGCTCGTCGTCGACGACGGCGGCAGCTCGGTCGAGGCGATCACGGCGGAACTCCGCGACACCGGAGTCCCGTACACCCGCGTGGACCTGGGCAGCGGAAGCCGCCCGGTGGTCAACGCGGCCTTCCTCGCCGACACGGTCGACGGGCGGCCGCGCGCCAAGTTCCAGGGCGTGGTGCTGCCCAACGAGAACCCGTTCGGCGCGGGCTCGGCCGAGATGGCCGCGCTCACCGCGTACGAGACGACGTACGGGATCCGGCAGGTAGACGCCTACACCTGGGCGCACCCGGGGGTCGGCCTGGAGTACACCGACAACGGCGGCTACAGCGGCACCCTCGACGGCACCCAGGCCGCCGTCACCGCCGCGGGCCGGACGGGCCCCTTCGGTTACCTCGGGGGGCAGGTCGCGTTCGAGGACAATTCGCCGCTGATCCCCGAGAGCTACGGGTTCATGGCCAAGCCGAGGACCGGCTACACCAGCTACCTCGACGCCCCGGTCGGCTCCGGACGGGCCTCGCTCGTCGGCGAGTACACGCACGACGGGCGCAGCGAACTGGTCGTCACCTTCGGCTACAACCAGTACCAGCAGCAGTTCCGGCTGCTGGCGCGCGGCATCGTCGAATGGGTCACCCAGGGCGTCCACCTCGGTCAGGAACGCAACTACTTCGCGGTCCACGTGGACGACGTCTTCGCCCCGGACGCCCGCTGGAGCAAGGAGCTCAACTGCACACCGGGCGACTACGCCTGCGCGGGCGGGGAGGGCCAGGAGTCCACCATCCGCATGACGGCCGCGGACGCCCAGTACCTGGCGCAGTGGCAGACGTCGAAGAACTTCAAGCTCGACCTGCTCTTCAACGCGGGCGCGGGGGAGGAGTGGAAGGCGGAGCACGGCAACACCGACGCCCTCACGGCCCAGCTGATCGCCGACAGGGCGAAGTACCGGTGGATGAACCACACCTACACCCACCCCTTCCTCGGCTGCCTCCAGGACACCACCACCAGCCCCTGGACCTGCACGAAGAACGCCCAGGGCGCCGTCAACTGGATGAGCCGCGCCGAGATCTCGGCGCAGATCCGGGACAACAACAACTGGGCCGCCTCCAAGGGCATCACCACCGACCGCTCCGAGCTGGTCACCGGTGAGCACTCCGGCCTCAAGACCCTTCCGCAGCAGGGCCAGGACAACCCCAACCTGGCCGGCGCGCTCGCCGACAACGGCGTGAAGTGGGCGGGCAGCGACAACTCCCGCGAGCCCGCGCAGCGCTCGGTCGGCGCCGCGCTGACCGTCCCCCGGTACCCGATGAACGTGTACTACAACACGGGCACCAACTCCGAGATGGCCGACGAGTACAACTGGATCTACACCAGCCGTGCCGCCGGCGGCAGCGGCGTCTGCGAGGACAACCCCGGGACCTCCACCTGCCTGCCCGCCCCGCTGGACGCCGGCACCGGCTTCCTGAACTACATCGTCCCGGCCGAGGCCAGGACCGCCATGCGGCACGTCCTGAACAACGACCCGCGCCCGCACTACGTCCACCAGAGCAACCTCGCCGAGGACCGCACCCTCTACCCGGTGCTCAACTCGGTCCTCGACTCCTACCGCACGCTCTACGCGCCCAGCGCGCCGATCGTGAACCAGAGCATGAAGGACACCGGCGTCGAGCTCCAGCGCCGCACGGCCTGGAACGCCGCGATCGCCGCGAACCAGGTCACCGCCTACCGCATCGGGAAGGACGTCACCGTCAAGACGCCCTCCGGAGTGGTGGCCCCGCTCACCGCGCCCACCGGCACCAAGAAGCAGCTGCTGCTCGGCACCGCCGACTTCGGCACCGCCTACGCCGGCTCCCGCTCCACCTGGACGGCCCCCGAGCTGCTCCAGAGCGCCGTCACGCTGCACATGCCCTGACGTCGTACACGCCCCGACGGCGCACCTGTCCTGACGGCGTACGCGCGCTGACGGCGGACACGCAGGACGGTGGACACGCATCGACGCTCCACCGTCCCCGTCTCCTTCCCCGTCCGCCCGGGGCGGCCAAGCCAGCCACACGTACCACCTAGCGCCGGCGCTCCGCGAACCACGGGCGCCGGCCCCTTTCACGTCCTTGGGGGGACACACCGCATGAGCCATGGGCGCCATGTCACCATGCTCACCGAAGGCACCTACCCGCACGTCCACGGGGGCGTCAGCACCTGGTGCGACCAACTGGTACGCGGCATGCCGGAGGTCGACTTCAACGTCATAGCCCTGACCGGCTCGGGACGCGAGCCGGTCACCTGGGAACTTCCGCGCAACGTCTACCGCCACACCTCCGTACCGCTCTGGGGGCCCGCACCGGCCCGCACCCTGCGTTCCGGCCTGCGGGGCAAGGCACAGCGCCGCTTCGCCGAGACCTACGAGACCTTCCTGCTCTCCCTGCTCGACCCGTCCCCCGACCCGGCGAGCGGGTTCTCCGAGGCCCTGCGCGAACTGGCCCTGCTGGCCCGCGCCGGGAAGCTCGCCCCGGCCCTGCGCTCCGAGTCGGTCCTGCGCCTGCTGATGACCGTCTGGACCCGCCCCGGCCTGCCGACCGCCGAAGCCGGGCCCACCATCCACGACGCGCTCACCGCCACCGAACTGCTGGAACACGCGCTGCGCCCGCTGTCCGTGCGGATCCCGCCCGACAGCGTCGCGCACTCCGTCAGCAGCGGTCTCGCGACCCTCCCGGCCCTCGCCGCGAAATACCTCGACGAGGTGCCGTTCCTCCTCACCGAGCACGGCATCTACCTGCGCGAGCGCTACCTCGGCTACCGCAGCGGCGCCGAACAGCGCTGGCCCGTCAAGGCCCTCATGCTCGGCTTCTACCGCGAGCTCAACACCGAGGGCTACCGGCAGGCCGACCTGATCACCCCGTGCAACCAGTACAACCGCCGCTGGGAGGAGCGCGGCGGCGCCGCATCCGAACGGATCCGCACCGTCTACAACGGCGTCGACACCCACGCCTTCCCCGAGGCCGGCCCCGAACCGGACGTGCCCACCCTCAGCTGGTGCGGCCGCATCGACCCGATCAAGGACCTGGAAACCCTCATCCGGGCCTACGCGTTCATGCGCGAGGAACTGCCCGCCCTGCGGCTGCGCCTCTTCGGCCCGGTCCCGCAGGGCTGCGAGGACTACCAGCTCACGCTCGAGAAGCTCGCCGCCGAACTGGGGGTCGGCGACGGGATCACCTACGAGGGCCGCATCGACGACGTCGCCCGGGCCTACGCGGCCGGCTCCGTCGTCATGCTCTCCTCCATCAGCGAGGGCTTCCCCTTCTCCATCATCGAAGCCATGTCCTGCGGCCGCACCACCGTCTCCACCGATGTCGGCGGGGTCCGCGAGGCCGTCGGCGACACCGGCCTCGTCGTCCCGCCGCGCGAACCCGAGACCATGGCCCGCGCCACCCTCGCCCTGCTCCGCGACGACGAACGCCGCGCCGAGCTGGGCCGGATGTCCCGCAAGCGGGTGGTGGAGAAGTTCACCCTCCACCAGTCCGTGGACGGCTTCCGGCACATCTACCGCGAACTCGCGGGCCAGCCCGTCCTGCCCGTCCACGTGGGCGACGAGTGGACCCAGCGCCTCGCCGACCCCTGGTACAAGGAACTGGCCGCCGACGGGAGCCTGTGGTGAGCGGATCCCTCTGGCTGAAGGCCCCCGGCGGGGACACCCTGCCCGCCCTCCCGCGGCCCCGCCGGGACGGCGCCCCGGCCGCCGACCCGATGGACGAACTCGCCCGGCGCCTGGACGCGTTCATCGCCGCGGCCGTCCACCCCGACGAGATCGCCGCCATCCTCGAATCCGACGGGATGACCGACGAGCACATCCGGCTCACCTACGGCCGCGACGACTCCTTCGGCCTCGCCGAGGAGCTCTACGCCCGTGTCCCGCGTGCCTTCCCGGAACCCGACCGCGTCCCCGACCCGTGGAAGGTCTCCCTCAGCGCCTGCCTCCTGCGCGGGCTGATCTTCGCCCTGCCCGGCCTCGCCTATCTGCTCGGCGCCCCCCTCCTGGAGGGCCCCAAGGACCGGCTGGGACTGCCCGCGGGGACGCTGACCCTGCTCGCCGGGGCGCTCATCGGCTGGGTCTGGGACCAGACCCTGTCCCACCGCGCCTACTCCTGGCTCGGCCTCGGCGACCGGGCCGCCGCCGGGCGGACCCTGCTGCTCGGAGCCCCCGCCGGGGCCCTGCTGGGGACCGCCGCCGCGCTGTCGGTCCCCGGCGGGCCGCCGTTCTCGTACGCCTTCGCCGCCGGTCAGGCCCTGTACGTCGGGGCCGCCACCGTCCTGCTCGTCCTCGGGCGCGAGCGGGTCCTGCTCGCCGCGCTCGCACCGATGACCGCCGGGGCGGTGCTCACCTTCTGGGTGGAACCGCCCGTCCCGGTACGGGTCCTCCTGCTGGCGCTCTCCCTCCTGGCCGCCTGCGCACTGGCCGTCCGGGAACTGCCCGTGGCCGACGGGGTACGCGCCCTCGTGCTCCGGATCAGGGGCTGGCGCGAGCACCGGCCGGGCGAACGGGGCCCGGTCCGCTGGCAGATGCTGCGCGGCGCCGAGGAGGAGTACGCGACGCGCGGCCCCCGGCTCGGGGACTCCGTCCCCTACGGGGTCTTCGGCCTGGGCACCGGCCTCCTCGTGCTCTACGCGGCCCTGGGCGAGGTCCTCGCCGGAGGTCCCGCCGAAGCGGTCGCGGCCCCCTCCGCGGTGGCCCTCACCCTCAGCATGGGCCCCGCCGAATGGCTGCTCCACCGGTTCCGCAGCGGCAGCCTCGCCGGACTGCGCGCGGCCCGCTCACCACGGCAGTTCTGGCTCCGGATGTGCACCACCCTGGCCCGCTGCCTGGCCGCCTACCTCGCGGTGCTGCTGTCCCTCGGCCTCACCGGAACCCTGCTCTGGCCCGGCGCCCCCGGCCTCACCGCCCTCCGTGTCGCCACCCTGCTCCTGCTCGGCACCGTGATGTGGACCGGGCTGCTCATGCAGTCCTTCGGGGCGGTGCGGCCCGCCGCGGTGGTCTGCGCCTCGGCCGCCGTCGCGCAGAGCCTGGCGCTGCTCCTGGGGGTGGGGCAGCCGCGCACCGTGCAACTGGCCGTCGCGGGGGCCGCGGCCCTCGTGCTGGCCGTGCTCGTCTGCCTGTTCCTCGGCCGCGCGACGGCCCACCGCTGACCACGCGTGCACGCGCGTCCGTACGAGAAGAAGGACCCCATGCTGCTGGTGCCCCTCTACGAGCACCCCGCCGACCGGCCCGACGACTGGGAGCTGCTCATCCGCTCCGCGGGCCGGCTGCACTCGGTGGTGCTCAACCCCGACAGCGGGCCGGGCCAGGCCCCCGACGAACGGTTCGCCCTCGTCGCCGACCGACTGCGCGAGGCCGGGGTGCCCGTCCTGGGGTACGCCGACACCGACTACGGGCGCCGCCCGCACTCCGCCGTCGTCCAGGACCTGCTGCGCCACCGCGACTGGTACGCCACCGACGGGGTCTTCCTCGACCAGGCGGCCGCCGATCCGGAGTTCCTGCCGCACTACCGCCGGCTCGCCGTCGCCTCCCGGGCCGCCGGGGCCCGCACCGTCGTCCTCAACCACGGAGTGCACCCGCACCCCGGCTATGCCGAACTCGCCGACCTGCTCGTCACCTTCGAGGGGCCGTGGGACGTGTACCGGGACGCGGCCGCCGTACCGCCGTGGACCGCCGACCACCCCGCCCGGCTGTTCTGCCACCTCGTGTACGCCGTCCCGCCGGGCCCCCAGGCCGCCGAACTCGCCGAGCAGCTGGCCACCCAGCGCGGAGCCGGGGTGCACTGCGCGGTCCCCGGGACCGGCGCGCACCCGTGGGGGACCCTGCCGTACGCCCTGGAGGCCGCCGGATGAAGAGCCGTACCCCGAGGCGCCGCCTGCTGCTCCTCGTACCGCTCCTGCTGCTCGCGGCCTGCACCTCCGTCCCGGGCGAGGACGACGACGGGCAGCCGGAGGCCCTCTCGCCGGCCCCCGCGCCGGGAGAGCTGTGGCGGCCCGCTCCCGGGGTCGGCTGGCAGTGGCAGCTGACCGGGAAGCTCGACACCTCGGTGAAGGCGGCCGTCTTCGACGTCGACGGTTTCACCACCACCAAGGAGCAGGTCGCCGAGCTGAAGCGGGCCGGCCGGCGGACCATCTGCTACCTCTCCACCGGAGCCTGGGAGGACTTCCGGCCGGACGCCAACGCCTTCCCGCCGGAGCTGCGGGGGAAGGGCAACGGCTGGGAGGGCGAGCGCTGGCTGGACATCCGTCGGCTCGCGGAGCTGGAGCCGCTGATCGCCAAGCGGTTCGACATGTGCCGGGACAAGGGCTTCGACGCGGTGGAGCCCGACAACATGGACGGCTACCAGAACGAGTCCGGCTTCCCGCTCACCGCCGGCGACCAGCTGAAGTACAACCGGCTGATCGCGAAGCTGGCGCACGACCGGGGCCTGTCGGTGGGGCTGAAGAACGACCTGGACCAGGTCCCGGAACTGGTGGGGGAGTTCGACTTCGCGGTCAACGAGCAGTGCATGCAGTACGACGAATGCGAGCGGGTCGCCCCCTTCGTGAAAGCGGGCAAGGCCGTCTTCCACGTGGAGTACGAGACCCCGATCGGGAAGTGGTGCCCGCGGGCGCGGGAGGCGAAGCTCAGCTCGCTGCAGAAGAAGTACGAGCTCGGCGTCTGGCGCCAGGTGTGCCGCTAGCGGGGGGCGACGGCCGGCCGTCGCCGGCCCGGCCGTCAGCTCACCGGGAGGATCGCGTGGACCCGGTAGCCGCCCCCGAAGCGGGGCCCGGCGAAGCAGGAGCCGTTCAGGGCGACGGCGCGTTCGCGCATGCCGAGCAGGCCGTGGCCGCCGCCCGGATCCGGCGCGCCGCCCGCCACGGCCCCGCCGTCGTCCAGCACGGTCACCTCGACGGAGCCGCCCACCCGGACCACGCTGACCTCGGCGTTGGCCCCCGAGCCCGCGTGCTTGCGCACGTTGGTCAGCGCCTCCTGGATCACCCGGTACGCGGCCAGGTCCACGGCCGCGGGCAGCGGGTCGCGGTCCCGGCCCAGCTCCAGCATGACCTTCACCGGGAGCCCGGCGTTGCGGAAGGTGCCCACGAGGTCGTCCAGGACCGCCAGACCCGGCGCCGGTTCGGTCGGCGCCTCGGGATCGCCGGACTGGCGCAGCAGGCCCACCGTCGCCCGCAGCTCGTTCAGCGCGGAACGGCTCGCGTCACGGACGTGGGCCAGGGCCTCCTTCGCCTGGTCCGGGCGCTTGTCCATGACGTGCGCGGCCACCCCCGCCTGCACGTTGACCAGGGCGATGTGATGGGCCACCACGTCGTGCAGGTCCCGGGCGATCCGCAGCCGCTCCTCGGCCACCCGCCGCCGCGCCTCCTCCTCCCGGGTCCGCTCCGCGCGCTCGGCCCGCTCCTGGATGGCGTCGATGAAGGCCCGCCGGCTGCGCACCGCGTCCCCGGCGGCCGCGGCCATCCCGGTCCAGGCGAAGATCCCGATGTTCTCCTGCGCGTACCAGGGCAGCGGACCGGCCAGCATGGCCACGCCCGTCAGCCCGGCCATGGTGAGGAGGCCGAGCCGCCAGGTGGTGGGCCGGTCGGTGCGGGAGGCCACCGTGTACAGGGCGATCACCGTGCACATGGCGACGGGCGCCCGGGGCTCGCCGGTGGTCAGCTCCAGCAGCGAGAGCCCGATGGTCACGGCCAGCACGACGCGCGGCCGCCGGCGCCGCTGCACCAGGGCGGCCGCGCCGAACACCATCAGGACGAGCGAGAACGTCTCGGGGGTGCGGGTCCCGAAGGTCGGACCGTGCACCCCGTGCGGGTTGGCGAAGGACCCTACGACCATGGCGACGAGTGCCCCGAACGCCACTACGGCGTCGGTGGCCAGCGGATGGTCCCGCATCCACTGCCGGGTCGGGGCGAACGGCCCGAGGTGTGTCGTCACCCCGATACCGTACGACCCCGCGCGGACTCTCAGCCCCGGGGTGGCCCCGTCACCGGTGGCGCAGGGGGTGGTGGGGAGGACGGCGACGCCGGTGGCGGGGGTGGTGAGGCCGGCGGCGGGGGCGGCGGCGGCACGCCCAGGGGGGTGCGGGAGCGCTCCGGCCCCCACTTCGCGCGGACGAGGCAGATCGCCATCACCGAGGCGATGGCCGCCAGGTGCTCCTTGCCCGCCAGGTTGTCCTTGAACAGGAGCTCGCCGATCATCACCACGATGACCACGGAGCCGGTCAGGTACGCGCGGTAGCGCCAGCAGACGTACACGGCGAGCCCCACCACCGCCGCCGAGGGCCCGGTGTCGTTGACGATCCGGTCCGACACCGGCAGGCCGAAGGGGTGCTCCCCGCCGAGCGAGAGCCCGATCCGCGCGTACGTGGTCCCGGCCAGGGTGGCGACGTAGCCGATGGCCAGCGTGCGCCACCAGCCGATGCAGATCTCCGAGATCCCGAAGACGAGCAGGATCTGCGCCAGGGCCCCCCACACCGGCAGGTCCAGCGCGGGCACGAACAAGGACAGCGGGGTGCGCAGCAGCGCCAGCCAGAGCGGGTCGACGGCCTTCACCGACCCGAGGTTCTGGACCGGCTGGAAGCCCCATGAGGTGTTCTGCACGATCTGGAAGGCCGCGGTCAGGCAGACCGCGCCGATGGTCATCGGGATCGCCCGCCAGCCGTCGCGGACGAGCGCGTCCCGGATCGTCCGGTACAGGGGCCCCCACTCGCGGCGGGCGAACCGCCGCAGTGAGGCAGTCGTCAACGCTTGCTCTCCAGATGTCTGCGGTGCATCCACTTCGGCAGCCCGGGTGCTTCCAGGAAGCCCTCGGCCCGGCCCGCCGCGATACCGATCCGCAGCAGGTCCGAGCTCTTCTCGAAGAGCATGAACCGCGGTTCCCAGATCGGCCGGTATTTGGCGTTGGCCCGGTAGAGGGACTCGATCTGCCACCAGCGCGAGAAGAAGCTCAGCAGCGAGCGCCACATCCGCAGCACCGGACCGGCGCCGAGCTTCGACCCACGCTCGAAGACGGACCTGAACATCGCGAAGTTCAGCGAGACCTGTGTGACCCCGATCTCCTTTGAGCGCTCCAGGAGTTCGATGACCATGAACTCCATCAGACCGTTCTCGGAATCGCGGTCACGGCGCATCAGGTCCAGCGACAGGCCCTTGGGCCCCCACGGCACGAAGGACAGGACGGCCCGCAGCGCGCCGTCGCCGTCGAAGCACTCCAGCATCACGCACTGGCCGTCGGCGGGATCGCCCAGCCGGCCCAGTGCCATGGAGAAGCCGCGCTCGGTCGCGCCGTCGCGCCAGTCGTCGGCGCGCAGCAGGAGCACGTCCATCTCGTCGGAGGGGATGTCGGCGTGCCGGCGGATGCGGACCGTGTACCCGGCCCGCTTGACGCGGTTGTACGCCTGCCGGACGGTCCGCATGGCGCGGCCGTCCAGGGTGAACTCGTCGGTTTCGACGATGGCCTCGTCGCCGAGTTCCAGCGCGTCCAGCCCGTGGCGGGCGTAGATCTGCCCGGCTTCCTCGCTCGCGCCCATCACCGCCGGCACCCAGCCGTGCTCGCGGGCCTCGGCCAGCCACGGGTCGATGGCCCCCGGCCAGGCCTCGGGGTCGCCGATGGGATCGCCGGAGGCCAGCGAGACCCCGCCGACGACGCGGTAGGTGACGGCGGCCTTGCCGGTGGGGGACCAGATCACGGACTTCTCGCGGCGCAGCGCGAAGTAGCCGAGGGAGTCGCGGTCGCCGTGCTTGGCGAGCAGGACGCGCAGCTTCTCCTCGTCGTCCTCGCCGATCGGGTCGACGGCGCGGCGCGAGCGGAAGGCCGCGAACAGGACGGCGAGCAGCAGCAGCGTCGACATGACGTTGATGGCCACGTCGACCCAGCCGGGGGTGCTGATCGAGTTGTAGGTCCGGTCGTCCGGGGCCAGGGTGACCAGCCGCATGACGCCGTAGCGCCAGCGGGAGAGGAACGTGGCGTCGGCGGCGTCCGTGTCGGTGTTGGTCGCGCCGACCAGCAGGGCGGCGACGAGCGAGGTCACCAGCAGGCCGACGGAGGCGACGAGGCTGGCCAGCAGCGGGTTGGAGCGGTCGCCCTTGGCGTAGAACTCCCGGCGCCCCAGCAGCAGCGCGCCGACGAAGAGCGCGGTGAGCGAGAACGCCACCCAGTTCTGGGCGTGGCCGCGGAACTCCGGGTAGCAGAACTCGTACCCGCTGCCCGAGCACGGGGTGAAGGACGCGACGGCGGCCATGAGGAACGCCAGCAACAGCAGCCCGCTCAGCACCAGGTTGAGGATCCACGCGGCCCGTTTGCGGCGGCCCATGGTCGCGGTGAGCAGCAGCGAGAAGGCCGCGGAGGCGAAGCCCGCCGTGAGCAGGTACGGGGTGTAGAAATCGGCGGTGCTGTGCCGGCGCAGGTCCTGCCCGAGCGAGAACGACACCGCGCTGAGGAAATTGACGAAGGTGACGACGCGCAGGTACCACACCACGAACGCGGCGCTGCGCCGCGAACGGGCGCTTCCCCTGCCGCCCTCCGCGCCGTTCCCCTTGCCGCCGTCCTGGCCGGTCTCCCGGCCGCCCCCCGGTTTGCCGTTGCCGTTCGGATCCCCACCGGTACCTCGGTCGGTCTTCCGCTCGGTCGATGCGCTGGTCAAACGGACCTCTCCCATAAAAAGCGATGATATGGGGCGCTGCGGTCCGTGCTCAGCGGTCCTGGGACCGCGGCAGCCTGGTCAGGACCGCGGGCCCCGGTGCTCACTCCTTCGGCCCGACCGCCCGCTCCGGGAGCTCCGCCGCGAGTGCGGCGGCCGCCTGGACGAGGGGAAGGGCCAGCAATGCCCCGGTTCCTTCTCCCACAGTGACGCCGTGGTCGAGCACCGGGTTGAGTGCCATCCGGTCCAGTGCCTTGGCCTGGCCCGGTTCGCCGCTGGTCTGTCCGGCCAGCCACCAGTCCGGGGCGCGGAAGGCGGCCCGCTGGGCCACCAGACCGCAGGCCGCCGAGACGACCCCGTCGAGGATGACCGGGGTCCGGCGTACCGCGCACTGGAGCAGGAAACCGGTCATCGCGGCGACGTCGGCGCCGCCGACGGCCGCCAGCAGCGCGACCTGATCCCCGAGGACGGGCCGGGCGCGTCGCAGCGCGTCGCGGATCGCCGCGCACTTGCGCATCCAGGTCAGGTCGTCGATGGGGACGCCGCCGCGGCCGGTCACCACGGAGGCGTCGGTGCCGCACAGGGCGGCCACGAGCGTCGCGGCGACGGTGGTCCCGCCCACGCTCAGGTCCCCGAGCACGATCAGGTCGGTGCCGGAGTCGGCCTCCTCGTCGGCGATCCGGATGCCGAGCCGCAGCGCGGCCTCGGCCTCCTCGGCCGTGAGCGCGTCCTCCACGTCGATCCGCCCGCTGCCACGCCGGACGCGGTGCTGGGTGATCTCCTGCGGCAGCAGGTCGGGAGCGCAGTCCAGGCCCGCGTCGACGACGCGTACGGAGGCGCCGAGCCGCCCGGCGAGGACGGACACCGGGCTCGCCCCGTCGAGTACGGCCCGCACCAGCTCGTGGGCGGTGCCGGCGGCCCGTACGGACACGCCCTCGGCGGCGATCCCGTGGTCGGCGGCGAACAGGACGACGCGCGGCCGCCCGATCGGCTTGACCGGGACCTGCCCCTGGGCGGCGGCGAGCCATTCGGCGAGCTCGTCGAGCCGGCCCAGCGCGCCGACCGGCACGGCCAGCCGTTCACGGCGTTCCTCGGCATCACGCCGCACGCCCCCGTCGGGGCGCTCGATCAGATCGGAGAAGTCGTCGAGATTCAGCGTGGTCATCTGCCAGAGCGTACAGCGGAGACCTTGCACGCCAGGCCCCGCAGGGTGCACTCCCGGCGGTGGCCGGGGGAGCCCCCGGCGCCGGTCCGCGGCGCGGGCCGTACGACGGTCCCCGGGCGCTACTGCTTGAGGACGGCGACCTGGCCCGCCACCACCAGGAGCACCTGCTCGCACTCGCCCGCGATCCCCGCGTTCAGCCGCCCCAGTTCGTCGCGGAACCGCCGTCCCGAAGCCGTCGCCGGGACCACCCCGGAGCCGACCTCGTTGCTGACCAGCACCACCGGGCGTCGGGTCGCGCGGACCGCCGCCACCAGTGCGGCGACCCGCTCGGCCAGTTCCTCGCGCCCGCCGCCCGCCCAGCGGGCGTCGTCCCAGGCGCCCGCCCGGTCCATCGCGTCCGTCAGCCACAGCGCCAGACAGTCGATCAGCAGCGGCGGGCCCTCCTGCGCCAGCAGCGGAGCGAGCTCGCAGGTCTCCAGCGTCCGCCAGGACGACGGCCGCCGCTCCCGGTGCAGCCCGACCCGCGCCGCCCACTCCGCGTCACCCTCCCGCGTACCGCCCGTCGCGACGTAGACGATCTCCGGGGAGGCCGCCAGCCTGCGCTCCGCCTCGTGGGACTTCCCCGACCGGGCCCCGCCCAGGACCAGCGTGCGGCGCGGCACCCGCGGCAGCGCGCGGTACTCGCCCGCCACCACCGTCGTCCCGTCCGGCACCACCCGTGCGCCCGCGGCCGCGCAGCGGCGCTCCAGTTCCGCGCCGGGCGGGGTGTCGTGGTCCAGGTGGACGGCGATCACGTCCGTCGCCGGGCCCACGGCGCCGGCCGCCCGCAGCCGCGCGACCGCCTCCGGCCGGCCGAGCACGTCGGCGAGGACCACGTCGTACGGGCGCGCGGTCGTTCCGTTGATCCCGCCCGGCGCCCCGCCGGGTGGCAGGTACAGCAGCCGGGTGCCGTCGGGGCCCGTCACCTCGTACCCGGTGCCCGGGCCGTCGATCGCCGCCGCCCGCACCCGGTGCCCGGAGATCACCGCGAGCTCCCGGCCGTCCGGCACCCGCCCCGCGGCCGGCAGTCCCGGCGGCAGCTCCACGGCCGGACCGTCGTGCGGGTGGGTCAGCAGGACCTGCCGTACGCCGGCCAGCGAATGTCCCGCGCGGGCCCCCGCGAGCACGGCTCCGGGCGTGAGGTCGAGCAGCAGCGCCCCGTCCACGAGCACGGACGTGGCGGCCCGCGCCCGGGGCCCGACGGAGACGGCGCAGGCGGCGCAGGGACAGCCGGGGCGGGGCAGTCCTTCGGGTGTGCCGGTGCCGAGCAGAGTGAGTTCCACAGGATGATCCTCCCGCGTCGGCGAGAGTGGTGCGCGCCCGGTTACTCTCTGGGCACACTCAAGGCGAGAAGCGTGCGATCAGCGGACGAGCAACGGAGGCGGACATGGCGTGGACGTGGCGGTTCGAGGCGGCGGACGGCAGTGAGGCGAGCCCGTCGGTGGTTCCGGAGGAGTTCACCACGCAGGGGGACGCCGAGTCCTGGGTCGGTGAGTACTGGAAGGACCTGCTGGAGGGCGGCACCGAGCGCGTGAAGCTGTCGGACGACAGCGGCACCGAGCTGTACACGATGAGCCTGCGCGAGGCCGCCGAGCTCTGACGGGCCCTGCGCCCGCGGGGTACGACGGAGCCCGGGTCCGCCGCGCGGACCCGGGCTCCGGTGTGTTCGGGCGGGGGCTCAGCCCCGCACGCCGCACAGGTGCAGCAGCGCGGCGACCCCGCGGTAGGGGTCGGTCCGGCCGGCCCGGTCCTCGGCGGCGAGCAGCCGCTCCAGTTCCTCGTCGGCGGGGAGCTCCTCCCCGGCCTCGGTGCCGTCGGTGAAGACGCGTACGCCGTACCAGGTCTGCAGGGGGGCACCGATCCCGGACAGGGTGGCGGTCAGCGCGGACATCCGGTCCGCGCGCACGTCCAGGCCCAGCCGGTTCGTGTAGTCGGTGGTGTCGAAGGCGCTCAGCGCGGCCGTCCAGTCGCCGCCCAGACCGGGCCGCATGGCGAGCGCGTCCCCGTTGCGCACCAGCAGGGACAGCAGTCCGCCCGGGGCCAGCATGCGGGCGAGCCCGGCGAGCATGGCGTCCGGCTCGGGCACGTACATGAGCACGCCGTGGCAGAGCACGACGTCGAAGCCGCCCGGCAGGAAGTGCGCCCCGGTCTCCCGGCCGTCGCCCTCCATGAGGCGGACGCGGTCGCGGATGCCGGGGGGCTCGGCCGCCAGCGCCTCGCGGGCCACGGCCAGCATGGCGGGGTCCTGCTCCAGCCCGGTCACGACGTGCCCGGCGCGGGCCAGACGCAGCGCCTGGGTGCCCTGGCCCATGCCGACGTCGAGGACGCGCAGCCGCTGCCCCACGGGGAAGCGGTGCGCTATCTGCTCGTCGACCTGCCGGCCGACGAGCTCCTGGCGGACGGCGTTACGGAGCCCGCCGAGGCCCTCGAGCCAGAGCCGGGCTCCGTCCGCGAATCCGCTCAGGGCCGTTCCCCGCGCTTGACCTGCGGCTTGGGCAGGCGCAGCCGGCGCATCTGGAGCGTGCGCATGAGGCCGTACGCGACGGCGCCGCGCTTGGGCTCGTCGGGGAAGCGCAGGTTCAGGGCCTTGCGCAGGCGGAAGAACATGCCGATGGAGTCGACGATGATCAGCGCGATCACACCGAGCCACAGCAGCAGCGCGATGTTCTGGATCGACGGCACCCGGACCATGCTCAGCACCAGGATGATCACGGCCAGCGGCAGGAACATCTCGGCGACGGAGAAGCGGGAGTCCACGAAGTCGCGCACGAAGCGGCGGACGGGGCCCTTGTCGCGGGTGGGCAGGTAACGCTCGTCACCACTGGCGAGGGCCTCGCGCTGCTTGGTCATCTCGACCCGGCGGCGCTCACGGGCTCGCTTGGCATCCTCCTTGCGGTTGCCGGTCGAGGCCACCACGGCCTTGCGCTGCGACTGGGCCACAGCACGCTTCGGCGTAGGGCGGCCCTTCGGGGCCTGCGGGTTACGGGGCTGCGAGAGGTCGGCGCTCACCTTGTCGGTGGCGGCGGCCTTCTCTTCCTTGGAGGAGCGGCTACCAAACACAAAACCCAAGGGTACGTGGTTGTCGGCACGGGCCCCACCCCGGCCGGGAACGATCCGGCAACGGCAGGCGTCTCCCTGAGGGAAGCACCTACTCCTCACGCCTGATACGGCGGCGCGGTAGTCGTCCTGGAGGAGGAGCGCATCCGCACTCGAACAGTGCGGTAATGGATGCAGGGCCCGTACTGTGGGTTCTGTTGGTGACCTGGAGCACAGTCCGTCTAGAAGGGGGCGCGCGAAGCCCATGAGCGGTGTCATGAAGCGTATGGGGATGATCTTCCGCGCGAAGGCGAACAAGGCCCTTGACCGGGCCGAGGACCCGCGCGAGACCCTCGACTACTCGTACCAGAAGCAGCTCGAGCTGCTGCAGAAGGTGCGCCGCGGCGTCGCCGACGTGGCGACCTCCCGCAAGCGCCTGGAACTGCAGCTGAACCAGCTCCAGGGCCAGTCCAGCAAGCTGGAGGACCAGGGCCGCAAGGCGCTGGCCCTCGGCCGCGAGGACCTGGCCCGCGAGGCGCTGTCCCGTCGCGCCTCGCTGCAGCAGCAGGTCAGCGACCTGGAGGTGCAGCACCAGACGCTGCAGGGCGAGGAGGAGAAGCTGACCCTCGCCGCGCAGCGGCTGCAGGCCAAGGTGGACGCCTTCCGCACGAAGAAGGAGACCATCAAGGCCACGTACACGGCGGCCCAGGCGCAGACGCGCATCGCCGAGTCCTTCTCGGGCATCTCCGAGGAGATGAGCGACGTCGGCCTCGCCATCCAGCGGGCCGAGGACAAGACGGCGCAGCTGCAGGCCCGTGCCGGGGCGATCGACGAACTGCTCGCCTCCGGCGCGCTCGACGACCAGAGCGGTCTCGGCTCCAAGGACGACATCCAGGCCGAGCTGGACCGCCTCTCCGGCGGGACGGACGTGGAGCTGGAACTCCAGCGGATGAAGGCCGAGCTGGCGGGCGGACCGTCCGCGCAGCAGCAGGCCATCGAGGGCGGCGCCCCGGGCACCGGTCAGCCGTCGCAGACCCAGCACCGGTTCGACAAGCAGTAGGGCGGGTCCCGTCATGATTGTCCGCATCATGGGGGAAGGCCAGGTGAGGCTGGCGGACAGCCACTTCACCGAGCTCAACACGATGGACGACGAACTGCTCGCGGAGATGGAGTCCGGCGACGAGGCGGCCTTCCGGCGCACGCTGGTGGCGCTGCTCGACACGGTGCGCCGGCTCGGCGATCCGCTGCCGGACGAGGCACTGGAACCGTCGGAGCTGATCCTGCCCGGGCCGGACGCGACCCTGGACGAGGTCAAGGAGCTGCTCGGCGACGGCGGCCTGATCCCGGGCTGACGCGCGGGGACGGCGGGACTCCGGGACCCCGGACTCCGGGACCCCGGCCTCCGGACTCCGGCTGCGGATCCCGGGCCACCGAGGACGACACGAAGGGCCCGCCCCCCCCCGGGGGGGGGCGGGGGGGGGGGGGGGGGGGGGGGGGGCGGGTGGGGGGTTGTGGGACCCAGATGGGGCGCGGGCGCGCGGGCGGGGGCGCCCCC
>NZ_JBSGWY010000006.1:156675-162604 GCF_053609145.1 Streptomyces sp. NPDC054961
CGCGGGGCGCCCCCGCCGCCCCCCGACCCCGGCCCGGGGGCCCGCGGGCCGCGGGGGGGCCCCCCGCCCCCCCCCCGCCCCCCCGCCCGCCCCCCCCCCCGGGGGGGCCCGCCCTTTCGCGTCCCGCGGGGCGGGCCGTGGGTCAGGGTTTGTGGACCTCCTTGTCGGCCGCGCGCTCCGGGTCCGGGGTCCCGCCGATGAAGTTCTCGAACCTGCGGCGCGGCGAGGCCCACCGGCGGTCGTGGTGGAAGGCGCGCAGTCCGGCCTTGGCGCGGGCCTTCGGGCGGTTCGCGTAGAACTTCTTCGCGTACGGGGAACCGGGCCGGGCCAGCCGGATCGAGCCGATCAGCGCGACGAAGGGGATGACCATGCCGAAGAACGCGGTGCGCGCCTTCCCCTTCCACAGGGCGATCAGGGCCAGGAAGAAATTGGTCGCCGTGTTGATGACGACCAGCCCGCGGTTGTGCCGTTCGTCGGAGGTGAGGTCGTTGACCCCGAACGGCAGGAACCCGCCCAGCACCAGCGCCACGATCGCCGCCGTCAGGACCACGATCTCCACGCTCTTGCGGCCCTGCTCGCTCCAGTAGACGTCGTCCAGGTGCAGGATCAGCGCGAACTCGTCCAGGACCAGCCCCGCGCCCAGCCCGAAGATCACGGCCGACAGCCCCGCCCCGAAGCTGTGCCCGCTGCTGCCGATCGCCCCGAAGCCGCCGATGATCACGAGGATCACCCCCGGTACGACGTGGTGGATGTGCATCCCGCCCGGGGTGACGTTCTTGAAGGGCCCCCGCCCGGCCCGGATCATCCGGGTGATCATGCGGGTGATCAGGAAGGACGACACGAAGGAGAGCAGCGCGAGGAGCAGCGGGAGCTTGCCCGGCTCGACGATGTTTCGGTACCACCAGTGACCCATACCGCAGACTCTCTGTTCGGCAGCTCCCGCTTTGGACCGTAATGGGTAACTTACCGTCCGGTGTGAGCGGGTAGCGTTCGCGGCGATGACAGATTCGTACGACAACCCCCACCCGGCGCCCGCGCCGACGCCGCCCGCGGACCGGGCCCCGCTGGCCGACGGCGTGCGCTTCGCCTTCGGCACGCTCACCGTCCTGCCCGCCCGCATCACCCGCTGGGACCGCCCCGCCGCCCGCACCGGCATGGCCTGCGCCCCGCTCGCCGGGCTCGTCGTGGGACTCCTCGCGGCCGCCTGCGGCGTCCTCCTGGTGCTGCTCGGCGGGGGACCGCTGCTCGCGGCCGCCGTCACCGTCGCCGTGCCGGCGGCCCTGACCCGGGCGCTGCACCTCGACGGCCTCGCCGACACCGCGGACGCACTGGGCAGCGCCAAGCCGGCCGACGCCGCGCTGCGCATCATGAAGCAGTCCGACATCGGCCCCTTCGGGGTGGTGGCGCTGGCCTTCGTCCTCCTGATCCAGGCGGCCGCCCTCGCCGACGCGTTCGCCGGCAGCTGGATCCGGGGCGCGCTGGCCACCGTGCTCGCCGCCGTCGCCGCCCGGCTCGCCATGACCCTGGCCTCCCGCGACGGGGTCCCGCCGGCCCGGCCCGAGGGGCTGGGCGCGGCCGTCGCCGGAGTGGTCCCGCGCGCCACGGCCGCGGCGATCGCCACGGCCACCGTGCTCCTGGCGGCCGCCGCCGCGCTGCCGCTGGGCGCGGCGGCCGCCGCGCAGCACGGGGCGGCGGTCCTGGCGGCCCTGGTGGCGGCCGAGTTCCTGCTCCGCCGCTGCGTACGCCGCTTCGGCGGGGTCACCGGCGACGTGTTCGGGGCGCTGGCCGAGGTCTCCGCGACGGTGGTCCTGGTGGTCCTGGCCCTCGGGTGAGAACCCCGGGCAGGGCGCGACGTAGGGTCGGGGCGTGGAAGAGAACCCGAGCCCGGACCCGACGCCCATCAGGGTGCTCCTCGCCGACGACCAGGCGCTGCTGCGCAGCGCGTTCAAGGTGCTCGTCGACTCCGAGCCCGACATGCGGGTCGTCGGGGAGGCCTCCGACGGGGCGCAGGCCTTCGACCTGGCGCGCCGCGCCCGGCCCGACGTCGTGCTCATGGACATCCGGATGCCCGGCACCGACGGCCTCGCCGCCACCCGGCTGATCAGTTCCGATCCCGAACTGGCCGCCGTGCGCGTGGTGATGCTGACGACCTTCGAGGTCGACGAGTACGTCGCCGCGGCCCTGCGGGCGGGCGCCTCGGGCTTCCTCGGCAAGGGCGCCGAACCCGAGGAGCTCCTCAACGCCATCCGGGTCGCCGCCGCCGGGGACGCGCTGCTCTCCCCGGCCGCCACCAAAGGGCTCATCGCCAGCTTCCTCGCCCAGGGCGGCGGCGCCGGGGAACCCCCCGCCGCCGGCGCGGCGCACGCGCAGCGGCTGGCCGCGCTGACCGGACGCGAGCGCGAGGTCCTCGTACTCGTCGCGGCGGGCCTGTCCAACGACGAGATCGCCCGCCGGCTGGCGGTCAGCCCGCTCACCGTCAAGACGCACGTGAACCGGGCCATGGCCAAGCTCGGCGCCCGCGACCGTGCGCAATTGGTGGTCATCGCCTACGAATCGGGACTAGTCCGGCCCAGGGCAGAGTAGGCCCGTCTACTGCGGACGCGGTATGCCCCGGGTAAGGACGGGACCTGGGGCCGACGCTGCCGTGCCCGCCCGCGAGAGAGGCTGGGGAGCCCTCGCGTCGGCCCGACGGCATGACTTCGCCATGACCTCGTAGGCGGCACGCACGTCCCTGCAGAGAGATCCCCATACCCATGTTCCGGCTGTCCCGCTTCAGCCTGGCCCAAAGGGCGCTGATCGGCCTCGTGTCGCTCGTCGCGCTCCTCTTCGGCGCCATAGCCATCCCGCAGCTCAAGCAGCAGCTGCTGCCCTCCATCGACCTGCCGATGGTGTCCGTGCTCGCGCCGTACCAGGGTGCCTCCCCCGACGTGGTGGAGAAGCAGGTCATCGAACCGATCGAGGCCACCCTCAAGGGCGTCGACGGGATCACCGGCATCACCTCCACGGCCAGCGAGGGCAACGCCCTCATCATGGCGACCTTCGACTACGGCGACACCGGCACCAAGCAGCTCGTCGCCGACGTCCAGCAGGCCGTCAACCGGGCCCGCGTGCAGATGCCCGCCGAGGTCGACCCCCAGGTGGTGGCCGGCTCCACCGACGACATCCCGACCGTCGTCCTCGCCGTCACCTCCGACAAGGACCAGCAGGCCCTCGCCGACCAGCTGAACAAGTCCGTCGTCCCCGTCCTCGAGGACATCGCGGGCGTCGGCCAGGTCAGCGTCAACGGCGTCCAGGACCTCCAGGTCACCGTCACCCCGGACGACGCGAAGCTCGCCGCGGCCGGCCTCGACGGCGCCACCCTCGCCCAGGGCCTCCAGGCTGGCGGCGCCGCCGTCCCCGCCGGATCCTTCGACGAGGCCGGCAAGAACCGCACCGTACGGGTCGGTTCGGGCTACACCTCGCTCGCGCAGCTGGAAGACCTGCGCCTCACGGCCGGGCCCGGCAAGCGGGCCGTCCGCCTCGGCGACGTGGCGAGCGTGAAGCAGGAGCCCGCCAAGGCCGTCTCGCTCACCCGCACCAACGGCAAGCCCAGCCTCGCCCTCGTCCTGACCATGGACAAGGACGGCAGCGCGGTGGCCATCTCGGACGCCGTCAAGGACAAGCTGCCCGAACTGCGTTCCACCCTCGGCGCCGGCGCCGAGCTGACCGTGGTCAGCGACCAGGGCCCGGCCGTCGCCAGGTCCATCTCGGGCCTGACCACCGAGGGCCTGCTCGGCCTGGTCTTCGCGGTGATCGTGATCCTGGTCTTCCTCGGCTCGGTGCGCTCGACGCTGGTCACCGCGGTCTCCATCCCGCTGTCCGTCGTCCTCGCGCTGATCGTGCTGTGGACCCGCGACCTCTCGCTCAACATGCTGACGCTGGGCGCCCTCACCATCGCCATCGGCCGGGTCGTCGACGACTCGATCGTGGTCCTGGAGAACATCAAGCGCCACCTCGGCTACGGCGAGGAGCGCGAGAGCGCGATCATCACCGCGGTCAAGGAGGTCGCCGGCGCGGTCACCTCCTCGACGCTCACCACCGTGGCCGTCTTCCTGCCGATCGCCTTCGTGGGCGGCATGGTCGGCGAGTTCTTCGGCCCGTTCTCGATCACCGTCGCCGCGTCCCTGCTGGCCTCGCTGATCGTCTCCCTGACCGTCGTGCCGGTGCTCTCATACTGGTTCCTGCGCGCGCCCCAGGGCGTGAGCGCCACCGACGCCCGGAGCGCCGACAAGGCGCGCCGCGAGGCCGAGGAGAAGGAGGCCCGCAGCAAGCTCCAGCGGTTCTACGTACGGGCCCTGAACCTGGTCACCCGCCGCCGGCTCGCCACGGTGTCCGTCGCCGTCGTGGTGCTCGTCGCGACGATGGCCATGACCCCGCTGCTCAAGACGAACTTCTTCGACCAGGGCGACCAGGACGTCCTGACCGTCAAGCAGGAGCTCGCCCCCGGCACCTCGCTGGCGGCCGCCGACGAGGCCAGCCACAAGGTGGAGAAGGCCCTGGCGGCGACCGAGGGCGTCAAGGACCAGCAGGTCACCGTCGGCTCCTCCGGCTTCCTGGCCGCCTTCGGCGGCGGAACCGGCTCCAACCAGGCGTCCTACCAGGTCACCCTGAAGGACTCGAAGGACTCCGAAGCCGTCAAGAAGCGCATCCAGACCGCGCTGGACGGCCTCGACGGCATCGGCGACACCAGCATCTCGGCGGGCGGCGGCTTCGGCAGCCAGAACCTCAGCGTCGTCGTCAAGGCCGGCGACGCGGACGTCCTCGCCCGGGCCGCCGAGCAGGTCCGCGCCGAGGTGGCCACCCTCGAGGACGTCACCGACGTCCAGAGCGACCTGTCCCAGTCCGTTCCCCGGATCTCCGTCACCGCCACCCCCAAGGCGGCGGAACTCGGCATCGGCCAGGCCGCCCTCGGCGGCATCGTCGCCCAGGCCGTACGGGGCAACCCGGCGGGCAAGGCCGTACTGGACGACACCGAGCGGGACATCGTCATCAGGTCCGCGCAGCCGGCCACCACCCTGGCCGAGCTGCAGGCGCTGCCCGTCGGGCCGGTCAGGCTCGGCGACATCGCCGAGGTCAAGGAGGTCCCCGGACCGGTCGCGATGACCCGGATCGACGGCGCCCGCGCGGCCACCGTCACCGCGAAGCCGGTCGGCGACAACACCGGCGCCGTCAGCGCCGTCCTGGCGTCGAAGATCAAGGCCCTGGACCTGCCCGCGGGAGCCACGGCTACGATCGGCGGCGTGGGACAGGACCAGAGCGAGGCCTTCGGCTCGCTGGGCCTGGCCATGCTCGCGGCCATCGCGATCGTCTTCATGCTGCTCGTCGCGACGTTCCGCTCGCTCGTCCAGCCGCTGATCCTGCTGGTCTCCATCCCGTTCGCGGCCACCGGCGCGCTCGGCCTGCTCCTCGTCACCGGCACTCCCATGGGCGTCCCGGCGATGATCGGCATGCTGATGCTCATCGGCATCGTCGTGACGAACGCGATCGTCCTGATCGACCTGGTCAACCAGTACCGGGCCCAGGGCTTCGGCGTGATCGAGGCCGTCGTCGAGGGCGGCCGCCACCGGCTGCGTCCCATCCTGATGACGGCAATGGCGACGATCTTCGCGCTGCTGCCGATGGCGCTGGGCGTCACCGGCGCCGGCGGTTTCATCTCGCAGCCGCTGGCCGTGGTCGTGATCGGCGGCCTGATCAGCTCCACGCTGCTGACGCTGCTCCTGGTGCCGACCCTCTACGCGATGCTGGAACTGCGCAAGGAGCGCCGCCGCGCGAAGCGCCGGGCCCGCCTGACGGTGGTCCCCTCCCCGTCCGCCCCCGCGGAGGACGAGGACCCGGTCACCGTCTGACGCGTCGGGGGGGGGGGCGCGGGCGCGGCGCGGGCGGGGGCGCG
>NZ_JBSGWY010000006.1:162614-164650 GCF_053609145.1 Streptomyces sp. NPDC054961
CCCCCTCCTCGGAGGGGGCGGCCCTTCGGCCTGTGCACGGGCCCGCGCGGGGCCCGCACCGTCACAGGGCGAGCATGCGCTCCAGTGCGAGCTTGGCGAAGCTCTCGGTCTCCTTGTCGACCTGGATCTGGTTGACGAGGTTGCCCTCGGCCAGGGACTCCAGGGTCCACACCAGGTGCGGCAGGTCGATGCGGTTCATCGTCGAGCAGAAGCAGACCGTCTTGTCGAGGAAGACGACCTCCTTGTCCTGCGCGGCGAAACGGTTCGCCAGACGGCGTACGAGGTTCAGCTCGGTGCCGATGGCCCACTTGGAGCCGGCCGGGGCCGCCTCCAGCGCCTTGATGATGTACTCGGTGGAGCCGACGTAGTCCGCGGCCGCCACGACCTCGTGCTTGCACTCGGGGTGGACGAGGACGTTCACGCCGGGGATGCGGGCGCGCACGTCGTTGACCGAGTCCACCGAGAAGCGGCCGTGCACGGAGCAGTGCCCGCGCCACAGGATCATCTTGGCGTTCCGCAGCTGCTCGACGGTCAGGCCGCCGTTCGGCTTGTGCGGGTTGTAGAGCACGCAGTCGTCGAGGGACATGCCCATGTCGCGGACGGCGGTGTTGCGGCCGAGGTGCTGGTCCGGGAGGAAGAGCACCTTCTCGCCCTGGGCGAACGCCCACTCCAGGGCCTTCTCGGCGTTGGACGAGGTGCAGATCGTGCCGCCGTGCTTGCCGGTGAAGGCCTTGATGTCGGCCGAGGAGTTCATGTACGAGACGGGCACCGTGGTGCCGGCGATCCCGGCCTCGGTCAGCACGTCCCAGCACTCCGCGACCTGCTCGGCGGTGGCCATGTCGGCCATCGAGCAGCCGGCGGCCAGGTCCGGCAGGACGACCTTCTGGTCGTCCGAGGTCAGGATGTCCGCGGACTCGGCCATGAAGTGGACGCCGCAGAAGACGATGTACTCGGCCTCCGGCTTGGCGGCCGCGTCCTTGGCGAGCTTGAAGGAGTCGCCGGTGACATCGGCGAACTCGATGACCTCGTCGCGCTGGTAGTGGTGGCCGAGGATGAAGACCTTGTCCCCGAGCTTCTCCTTGGCCGCGCGGGCCCGCGCCACCAGGTTCGGGTCCGAGGGCGACGGCAGGTCGCCGGGGCACTCCACGCCGCGCTCGCTCTTGGGGTCGGCTTCGCGGCCGAGCAGCAGCAGGGCAAGGGGCGTCGGCTGGACGTCCAAAGGCTGGGCGGTGGTCACGACACGCACCCTTTCTGTTCTGCGACTAGGGACTTCGGAAGCCATCGCTTCGACTTCTCGTCTATTTGACGTTATATATGATAGCCGCTTCACGTCACTTTGACGATGCCCATAGTGTCGATGTGACGCATTCGCCCGGCCGTGGGAGCGGCTCACCGCCCGGCGAGGTGTGCGAGCATGGAATTTCTGAAACAAGCGTCGGGTCCGGAATGAAACCGCGGTCCCGCTCGTTGCCACCGACGGCAAGAGTCCGACGTTTCCCTGCCTCGCGCGGGGAGCCGCCCACTTCGGGAGTGAATGCAGATGTCCGTACAGGACGAAAAGACCACCGTGAGCGACGGCATCCTCCTGTCCGACGCCGCCGCCGAAAAGGTCAGGACCCTGCTCGAGCAGGAAGGCCGTGAAGACCTGGCGCTGCGCGTCGCCGTCCAGCCCGGCGGTTGCTCGGGCCTGCGCTACCAGCTCTTCTTCGACGAGCGTTCCCTCGACGGCGACGTCGTGAAGGACTTCGACGGCGTCAAGGTCGTCACCGACCGGATGAGCTCCCCGTACCTGCACGGCGCGTCCATCGACTTCGTCGACACCATCGAGAAGCAGGGCTTCACGATCGACAACCCCAACGCCACGGGCTCCTGCGCCTGCGGCGACTCCTTCAGCTAAGCCCCGGCCGAGCTCGTAGGACCACGAGAGGGGGGGGGGGCGGGGGGGGCCCCGGGGGGGGGCCCCCCCCCCCCCGCCGCCCCGCCCGCCCCCCCCCCCGCCGCGCGCCGGCGGACACGCGAGCGGTGGGGTGGCAGAA
>NZ_JBSGWY010000006.1:164660-167752 GCF_053609145.1 Streptomyces sp. NPDC054961
CACCCTCCCCCACCGCCCCCCGCTCGGTTTTCCCCCCTGGGGGGCGGCCCCCGCCGCCCGCCCCGCCGCGGGCGGGCCCCTCTCGCGTGCCGTCCCCGGCGGGCCGTCCCCCGCGGGACGGCCGCGCGGTCACGGGCCGGTGCGGGTCACTGCCGGGGGAGCGGCTTGCCCGTCGTGGCGTCGATCACCTTCCGGTCGCCCAGCGGCTGCTGGAGCCGGGCCGTCACCGTCATCTCCTGCGCGAGCATGACGCAGTTCTGCCCCGGCTTGGTCGGGGTGTCCGTGATCTTCACCATGACCGACTCCGGCTGCTCCCGGGCCTCCAGGGCGTACGTGCTGCACACCCCGCCCCAGAAGTTCACGGTCAGCGTCCGGTCGGCCTCGGCGTACGCGTACCCGGGCACGGTGAGCGCCTTCGCGGGCGGGGTGGACGGGCCGGAGTCCTGCGTCACGGCCGCGGGCTGCGTCACGGTGTGACCCGCCCCGCCGTCCTTGCCCGCCACCTCGAAGAGCCAGGCCGGGACCAGGCCGCGGCCCCCGTCGACCGTTCCCGGGACCAGTCCGAGCGCGGCGCCGCGCACCGACTCCGTGCGCGGCGGCTTCATCGGCCGGGGGTCGGGGTTGCAGGGCAGCGTGTCCGTGGCGCCCACCGGGGTGTCGGGCGTCAGCGGAACGCTCGTCGCACAGCCGCTGGGGTCGGGGCGGGGGCCGTCGGACGGCCCCTTGGCCTTGTCGTTCAGCCGGGCCAGCGCCTCGACGGAACCGATCACCGGCTGCTCGGAGGCCCGTACGGGAGCCGTCAGCTCGCCGCTGCCCGAGACCACCGCGGAGTCCGCCCCGACGCCGATCTTCGTGGACCAGCCCCGGGTGGGCAGTCCGCCGACCACCGGGTCGGCGTTCACCACGCGCACCGAGCCCTGGTCGAGCCGGGCGTCCAGCGCGGCGCCGCTCTGGCCCACCGCCGCCAGTACGGGCGCGGCGGCGGCCTTGGCCGCCTCCTCGGAGACGGGAGCGCCCTGCGGCGTGCCGGCGGCCGCGCCGGGGCGCGCGCCGGAGTCGTCCTGGGGGAGGGTGGCCGGGCCGCAGGTGTCCTTGCCGCGCACGCAGTCGTCCCCGGTCCCGCCCACCTGGTGCCGGGAGAAGGTCCAGGTCCCGGGGGCCTTGCTGTTCACCGTGAGCAGCGGACCGGAGCCGTCGGCGGCCTCGCCGACCAGCCAGGTCTCCCCGGCCTGCCGCGGCGCGGCGGAGAGGCCGAGCGCCGCCGCGAGCCGGGCCACGTCGGCGGAGGTCACCTCGCCGCGCGCCGAGAAGGAGGGAGCGGCCGCCGGGCCGTCGGGAAGCTTGACGTCGGCCGTGTACGTGACCCCGCTGCCCGAGGGATCGGGCTCGCCGGGAGCGATGCCGGGCCCGGACGGAGTCGCCGCGGCCCGGGGCGCGGAGGCCGCGCTGTCACCGGCGCGGCCGTCCGAGTGGGCGGTGGACGCCCAGTACGCGGTGCCGCCGCCGGCGAGCAGGACGGCGGCCGCGATCGAGCCGACGGCCCAGGCCGGGCGCCGTCGTGTGGCGCGTGATGAGTCCGGTGTGCTGCCCGGTTGTTCGCTGGTCACCGCATCGCTCCTTTGTCCGTCCCGCCGTGGTTGACGCGGGTGTGACGGAACAGGCGCGGATCCGGTTCCCCGGGGTCCTCAGTCCCCGTAGGCGGCCGTGGAGGCGATCAGGCGGGCCGAGGCCACCGGGACCCTGATCCCGTGGATCTGCGAGGGCCCCACCCGGTCCTGGTGGGGGCCCGCGGGCACCTGCCAGTGCGGGGCCATCCTGGCGCAGTCGCCCAGCAGCCGTGCGAAGCCGGGCCGCGCGTCGGCGGCGCTCTCTGCGTACCCGTAGCCATCGGTGTAGGTCATGGGGCACGGTATGCACGCCGCGACCGGCGAAGAAAGACCTACTACGGGGTAGTTTCATCCGGTCGGCCACGTGCCGGCGACCGGGTAGCTTGGAACGTCCCCCTTGCCGTCCTCCGCAGGAGCATCCACGCCGTGCGCATCGCAGTCACCGGCTCCATCGCCACCGACCACCTCATGACCTTCCCCGGCCGCTTCGCCGACCAGTTGGTCGCGGACCAGCTGCACACGGTCTCCCTCTCCTTCCTCGTCGACAACCTCGACGTACGGCGCGGCGGCGTCGGCCCCAACATCTGCTTCGGCATGGGCCAGCTCGGCATCCGTCCGGTCCTGGTCGGCGCGGCCGGTTCGGACTTCGACGAGTACCGCGCCTGGCTGGAACGGCACGGCGTCGACACCGACTCCGTCCGCATCTCCGAGGTGCTCCACACCGCGCGCTTCGTCTGCACCACGGACTCCGACCACAACCAGATCGGCTCCTTCTACACGGGCGCGATGAGCGAGGCCCGCCTGATCGAGCTGAAGGCCGTGGCCGACCGCGTGGGCGGCCTGGACCTCGTCCTGATCGGCGCGGACGACCCCGAGGCGATGCTGCGCCACACGGAGGAGTGCCGGACGCGGGGGATCCCCTTCGCCGCGGACTTCTCGCAGCAGATCGCCCGGATGGACGGCGAGAACATCCGCACCCTGATGGAGGGCGCGACGTACCTCTTCTCGAACGAGTACGAGAAGGGCCTCATCGAGTCGAAGTCGGGCTGGACCGACGCGGAGATCCTGGCGAAGGTCGGCACGCGCGTCACCACGCTGGGCTCGAACGGCGTCCGGATCGAGCGGGCCGGCCAGGACCCGATCGTGGTCGGCTGCCCGGAGGAGACGGCGAAGGTCGACCCCACGGGCGTCGGCGACGCGTTCCGCGCGGGATTCCTGACGGGCCTCGGCTGGGGCGTCGGCCTCGAGCGGGCGGCGCAGGTCGGCTGCATGCTGGCCACCCTGGTCATCGAGACCCTGGGCACCCAGGAGTACACGCTGGCCCGCGCGCACTTCATGGACCGCTTCACGAAGGCCTACGGCGACGAGGCGGCCGCCGAGGTCCGCGCGCACCTCGCGGCGTAGCCGTCCGGCCGCCGGGCGAACCGGCCCCGCCGCCGGGTGACGCCCGGACCCCCCGGGGGGTCCGGGCGTCACCCGGCGGCG
>NZ_JBSGWY010000006.1:167762-210329 GCF_053609145.1 Streptomyces sp. NPDC054961
CCCGGCCCAGGCGGCGCCGCGGGCGCCCGCCCCCAACCAGGGGCAGCCCGCGGCGGGCGGGGGGGCCCCCCCCCCCCCCCGCGGGCCCCCCCCCGCCCCCCGGGGGGGGCCGGGGCGTCACCCGGGAACGGCACGGGGGCGGGCGGGGGCGGGCCCCGCGAGCGGCTACGCCGTGCGGCGGACCGTGTACGCCACGCCCCCGGGGCGGGGGGATTCGCCCACGTACTGCTGGCCCCGCATCGCGCACCACGCCGGGATGTCCAGCCGCGCGACCTCGTCGTCGGACAGGACCGTCACCGTCCCCCCGACCGGCACCCGCCCGATCGCCCGCGCCAGCTCGATCACCGGCTGCGGGCAGCGGAGCCCCAGCGCGTCCAGCTCCAGGGAGTCCGCCTCCGGCAGCGACTCGGCCGGCTGCGTCACGCCCAGCCGTTCGCGGACGCCCGCCACCAGCCCCGGCAGGACCTCCAGGAAGCCGTTGACCTCCGCCGCCGTGGTGCCCGGTGGCAGGGACACCCGTACGTTTCCCTCCGACAGCACCCCCATCGCCCGCAGGACGTGGGACGGGGTCAGCGTCGAGCTGGTGCACGAGGAGCCCGAGGACACGGAGTAGTCCGCCCGGTCGAGCTCGTGGAGCAGCGTCTCGCCGTCCACGTACAGGCAGGAGAAGGTGACCAGGTGCGGCAGCCGGAGGTCGGGGTGGCCCACCACCTCCACGTCCGGGACCAGCCGGGCCACCCGCCGCCGCAGCCGGTCGACCAGGGTCCGCAGCCGCGCGGCCTCCGCTTCCGCCTCGGCCCGCACCGCCCGCAGGGAGGCGGCCGCCGCGACGACCGCCGGCAGGTTGACGAAGCCGGGGGAGCGGCCCGACTCCCTTTCGTCGGAGGGGCCTTGGGGGGAGAAGCGGACCCCCTTGCGGACCGCCAGCAGGCCGACCCCGGCCGGCCCGCCCCATTTGTGGGCGCTCGCGCACAGCACGGACCAGGCTCCCTCGACGGGCCCCCAGCCCAGCGACTGGGCCGCGTCCACCAACAGCGGCACCCCGGCCGCCCCGCAGAGCTCGGCCACCTCGGCCACCGGCTGCAGCGTGCCCACTTCGTGGTTGGCCGACTGGAGACAGGCCAGCGCGGTGTCCGGGCGCACCAAGTCCCCGTAGGAGGAGGGCGAGACCCGGCCGAGCCGGTCCACGGGGACCTCGCTCACCAGGCCGCCGCCCGCCGCGTGCAGCTCCGCCGCGTGGAGTACGGAACTGTGTTCCACCGCCGATACGACCAGGTGCCCGCCGACGCGTCGGCGCCCCGCGAGCACCCCCGCCATGCCCGAGTGAACCGCATGCGTCCCCGAAGGAGTGAAAGCGAGCTCGTCGGGACGGCAGCCCACGGACTCCGCCGCCGCCTCCCGGGCCGCGTCCAGCAGCAGCCGGGCGCGCCGCCCTTCGCGGTACAGCCGGGCGGGGTCGGCCCAGCCCTCGTCGAGGGAGGCCTGGAGCGCCTGCCGGGCCACGGGGTGCAGCGGGGCGGCGGACGCGGTGTCGAAGTACGGCATCCGGTCACGCTAACCGGCGGCCCCGCCGGCCCGGCCTCCGGCCGAGGTCAGGGGCCGTCAGATGTCGCCCGGATGCTGCCATTCGGGGCGGGTTGGGCCGTCCCCCGTACGGCGGATCCATCCCTTCGGGGTCAGTAACGGCGCGTTGGGCACCCTCCCCGCGCGACCCCAAATAGCGTCCAGTAGGGTTTGGTCCGCATAAACATCCAAACCCCTGCCTGCGTCAGGGCCGGCGACCGACCCGAATACGGCCGCGGCCGGCCGCGCGGGCCGAGACTCTCGGGAAGGCGCTACGTGAGTCCCTACGGCTCCGACCGCTCGCCGCGGCGCCCGATGCGGCGGAAGCTGCTGCAGGCGCTGACTGCGGGCGCGGTCCTGGCGACCGCCACTGGTTGCTCGTATACATGGCAAGACTTCCCCCGCCTCGGAATGCCGACTCCGGTCACCGAGGAGGCGCCGCGCATCCTTTCCCTGTGGCAGGGATCCTGGGCGGCCGCGCTCATCACGGGCATCCTGGTGTGGGGCCTGATCCTGTGGAGCGTCATCTTCCACCGGCGCAGCCGGACGAAGATCGAGATCCCCGCGCAGACCCGGTACAACATGCCCATCGAGGCGCTGTACACCGTGGTTCCGCTCATCATCGTCTCGGTGCTGTTCTACTTCACCGCGCGCGATGAATCGAAGCTGCTCGCCCTCACCCCCAAGCCGCCGCACACGATCAACGTGGTCGGCTACCAGTGGAGCTGGGGCTTCAACTACATCGAGAACGTCGACGGCGACGCGGCCACCCCGAAGGCGGGCGAGGTTCCGAAGGAACTCGCCTCCATCCCGGACCGCTTCACCAAGGACTTCCCCGCGGGCGCCGAAGGCGTCTACACCAAGGGTGTCCCCGGCGACCGGAACCCGCAGACCGGCAACCCGGGTCCGACCCTCTGGCTCCCCAAGGGCGAGAAGGTCCGGTTCATCCTGTCGTCGAACGACGTCATCCACTCCTTCTGGGTGGTCCCCTTCCTGTTCAAGCAGGACGTGATCCCGGGGCACACCAACGTCTTCGAGGTCATCCCGTCCCAAGAAGGCACCTTCATGGGCAAGTGCGCCGAACTCTGCGGAGTCGACCACTCCCGGATGCTCTTCAACGTCAAGGTGGTCTCGCCCGAGGCGTACCGGGCGCACCTGAAGGAGCTGGCGGAGAAGGGTCAGACCGGCTACCTCCCGGCCGGCATCCAGCAGACCGACCCGGCCCGGAATGCGGAAGTGAACAAACTGTGAGCATCCTCAACGAATCTCAGGGTGCCGCCGCCGACTCGTATGAGAACGAGCTGCCGGTGCGGCGCAAGCAGCCGGGCAACGTGGTCGTGAAGTGGATGACCACGACCGACCACAAGACCATCGGCACGATGTACCTGGTCACATCGTTCGTGTTCTTCATCATCGGCGGGATCATGGCGCTCTTCATGCGCGCCGAGCTGGCCCGTCCGGGCACGCAGATCATGTCGAACGAGCAGTTCAACCAAGCGTTCACCATGCATGGCACGATCATGCTGCTGATGTTCGCGACCCCGCTGTTCGCCGGTTTCGCCAACTGGATCATGCCGCTGCAGATCGGCGCGCCCGACGTGGCGTTCCCGCGGCTGAACATGTTCGCGTACTGGCTGTACCTCTTCGGTTCGACCATCGCGGTGGCCGGCTTCGTCACCCCCTCGGGTGCCGCCGACTTCGGCTGGTTCGCCTACTCCCCGCTGTCGGACGCCGTCCGCTCGCCGGGCATCGGCGCCGACATGTGGATCATGGGTCTGGCCTTCTCGGGCTTCGGTACGATCCTCGGCTCGGTCAACTTCATCACCACGATCATCTGCATGCGCGCCCCCGGCATGACGATGTTCCGCATGCCGATCTTCACCTGGAACGTGCTGCTGACCGGTGTCCTGGTCCTGCTCGCCTTCCCGGTGCTGGCCGCCGCGCTCTTCGCGCTGGAGGCCGACCGGAAGTTCGGTGCGCACGTCTTCGACGCGGCCAACGGCGGCGCCCTGCTATGGCAACACCTCTTCTGGTTCTTCGGGCATCCAGAGGTGTACATCATCGCGCTACCGTTCTTCGGCATCGTTTCCGAGGTCATCCCGGTCTTCTCGCGCAAGCCGATGTTCGGTTACATCGGCCTGATCGCCGCGACGATCTCGATCGCCGGCCTCTCGGTGACGGTGTGGGCCCACCACATGTACGTCACCGGCGGTGTGCTGCTGCCGTTCTTCTCCTTCATGACCTTCCTGATCGCGGTACCGACCGGTGTGAAGTTCTTCAACTGGATCGGCACCATGTGGAAGGGCTCGCTGTCCTTCGAGACCCCGATGCTCTGGACGATCGGCTTCCTGGTCACCTTCACCTTCGGTGGTCTGACCGGCGTCATCCTGGCCTCGCCCCCGATGGACTTCCACGTCTCCGACTCGTACTTCGTCGTCGCGCACTTCCACTACGTCGTCTTCGGCACCGTGGTCTTCGCGATGTTCGCCGGCTTCCACTTCTGGTGGCCGAAGATGACGGGCAAGATGCTGGACGAGCGCCTCGGCAAGATCACCTTCTGGACGCTGTTCACCGGCTTCCACGGCACCTTCCTGGTGCAGCACTGGCTGGGTGTCGAGGGCATGCCGCGCCGTTACGCGGACTACCTCGCGGCCGACGGCTTCACCACGCTGAACACGATCTCCACGATCAGCTCCTTCCTGCTCGGCCTGTCGATGCTTCCGTTCATGTACAACGTCTGGAAGACGGCCAAGTACGGCAAGAAGGTCGAGGTCGACGACCCGTGGGGTTACGGCCGTTCGCTCGAGTGGGCGACGTCCTGCCCGCCGCCGCGGCACAACTTCCTCACCCTGCCGCGGATCCGTTCCGAGTCCCCGGCGTTCGACCTGCACCACCCGGAGATCGCGGCCCTCGACCACCTCGCGGACCACGGCGCCGGTACCACGGCAGTCACCGGCGGCAAGGAGGCCGGCAAGTGAAGATCCAGGGCAAGATGTTCCTCTGGCTCTCCTTCTTCATCCTGATCATGGCCGTCGTGTACGGCGTGTGGTCGAAGGAGCCCGTCGGTACCACCGCGCTCTTCCTGGCCTTCGGCCTGAGCGTCATGATCGGCTACTACCTGGCCTTCACGGCCAAGCGCGTGGACGAGATGGCCCAGGACAACCTCGAGGCCGAGGTGGCCGACGAGGCGGGCGAGCTGGGGTTCTTCTCCCCGCACAGCTGGCAGCCGCTCTCGCTGGCCATCGGCGGCGCGTTCGCCTTCATGGGCGTCATCTTCGGATGGTGGCTCATGTACTTCTCGGCCCCGCTCATCCTGATCGGCCTGTGGGGCTGGGTGTACGAGTACTACCGCGGCGAGAACCAGAACCAGTAGCCGCACCCGCGCGCGCGGCCGCCGCCCAGGCGGCGGCCGCACCGTGGGACCAGGGGCCCGGACACCTCCGATGGAGGAGTCCGGGCCCCTCGTTTGCAGTCATCCCGCGCGCCGTAATTGTCATATCTTCATAGCGTTGACTCCATGAACCAGTCACCGCGTCTTTGGACGGTCATCGGCTGCTCCCTGCTGGTCGCGTCCCTCGGGGCCGGCGCCACCGCATGCGGGTCCGGCGACAAGAACCCGCTGTCTGCCCGCCCCTACGACGCGGGCCATCAGATCGCCTTCAACCAGTCCGCCGGGAGTCGCCCCGTCGATCCGGACCGGCCCCTGGAGGTCACCGCCAAGAGCGGCGAGGGCCGCATCACCGACGTGAGCGCCGTGGACACCCACGGCCGCCGGCTCGCCGGCGAGCTGTCCGCCGCGGGCGACCGCTGGCACAGCACCGCGCCGATGGCCGCCGGCGTCCGCTACGACGTCGTCGTCAGCACCGAGGACGAGCGAGGGGCCCCGGGGCAGCGCAGGCTCTCTTTCGACACCACCCCGGCCAAGAAGGTCCTCAAGGTCGAATTCGGCCCGGAGGAGGGCAAGTACGGCGTCGGCCAACCCCTCACGGCCGAACTCAACGAACCCGTGAAGGACAAGGCCGCCCGCGCCGTCATCGAACGGGGCTTGATCGTCGACGCCCCGTCCGAGGCCGTCGGCGCCTGGTACTGGGTGGACGACAAGACGCTCCACTACCGGCCCAAGGACTACTGGCCCGCCAACACCACGGTGTCCGTCCGGAGCAACCTGGAGGGCGTCAAGATCTCCGACGAGTTCCACGGAGCCGCCTCGAAGCCGCTGAAGCTGGAGATCGGCGACCGCGTCGAGGTCACCACGGACGCCGCCTCGCACTACCTCACGTTCAAGCGCAACGGAGAAGTGATCAACACCATTCCGGTGACCACCGGAAAGCCGGGCTTCTCCACCCGCAACGGCGTCAAGGTGGTCCTCGGCAAGCAGTACTACGTGCAGATGCGCGGCGACACGGTCGGCATCGGGGGCAGCGAGTACTACAACCTGCCCGTCTACTACGCGACTCGCGTCACCTGGAGTGGTGAATACGTCCACGCCGCGCCGTGGTCCGTCGGCTCCCAGGGCTACGAGAACGTCAGCCACGGCTGTACCGGCATGAGCACGGGCAACGCCGCCTGGTTCTACGAGAACATCACCGAGGGCGACATCGTCAAGGTGATCAACAGCATCGGCGACGACATGGACAACTTCGGCAACGGCTACGGCGACTGGAACCTGGACTGGAAGGACTGGCGCCAGGGCAGCGCCCTCCTCAAGGACACCCAGGAGGGCCGCAGCCCCGTCGACCGGGCGCGCCTGCGCCCCCAGGTGTAACCACCGGGGCAGGAGAGCCCGTACGGCCCCTGCCGGGGCGCAGGGGACCCACAAGGTCTCCCGCGCCCCGGCAGGGGCCGTACGGGGCTCCTAGGCCGCCGGGGAGAGCCGCGCGCGCAGGAGACCCGCCAGGGACTGCGCGAAGTCCACCGGATCCACCGGAAGGGTGACGGCCGCGTCCGCGCGGCTCCACGTGGCCAGCCAGGCGTCCTGCGGACGGCCCATCAGGAGCAGGACCGGCGGACACTTGAAGATCTCGTCCTTGATCTGCCGGCACACGCCCATGCCGCCGGCCGGAACCGCCTCGCCGTCCAGCACGCACACGTCGATGCCGCCCGCGTCCAGCTGGCTCAACACGGCATCCAGCGTGGCGCACTCCAGGAACTCCACCGGCGGCAGGTCCGCGGCCGGCCTGCGCCCGGCCGCCAGCCGCACCTGCTCCCGGGTGCCCGCGTCGTCGCTGTAGACCAGAACCCGCGCAGTCGCCCGCATTTCGTTCCTCCACGTGTCCCGTGAAAAACGCTGATGTTGCGCGGGATGCTACTCCGTCCGGCCCGCCGCCCACATCGGTTCGCGCAGCCTCGCCCGCAGATCCCGCGAAGACTTCCCGGGGCCGATCTGATGGGCCGTTCGGGCCTTGCACACGGCCCTGACACTCCGAACGGCACCCCCCGGGGTGAGGGCGGGATAAGGGACCGACATAATGTCGGTCGTGGCGACAGCAACGACAGTAGATACCGGGCACGCGCACCCGACGGTCAACAGGCCGAACCTCGTCAGCGTCGGAACCATCATCTGGTTGAGTTCCGAGCTGATGTTCTTCGCGGCCCTCTTCGCGATGTACTTCACCCTGCGATCCGTGACAGGACCCGAGTACTGGGCAGAACAGGCTTCGTTCCTGAACCTGCCCTTCTCGGCGACGAACACGACGATCCTGGTGCTGTCTTCGCTCACCTGCCAGCTCGGCGTATTCGCCGCCGAGCGCGGTGACGTGAAGAAGCTCAGGACGTGGTTCATCATCACGTTCGTCATGGGTGCGATCTTCATTGGCGGCCAGGTGTTCGAGTACACCGAGCTGGTCAAGCACGAGGGCATCTCCCTCTCGTCCGGACCGTACGGATCGGTGTTCTACCTGACCACCGGTTTCCACGGTCTGCACGTGACGGGCGGTCTCATCGCCTTCCTGCTGGTCCTCGGCCGGACGTACGCGGCCAAGAGGTTCACCCACGAACAGGCCACGTCGGCCATCGTCGTGTCCTACTACTGGCACTTCGTCGACGTCGTCTGGATCGGCCTCTTCGCGACGATCTACCTGATCAAGTAGCGAACACGTCGCCGGGCCCGTCCCGGCACTCCATCCAGGCACACCGACGCAGAAGATCCTGACACCGGGGTAATCCGTGAAAAAGCTCTCCGCACGACGACGCCATCCGCTGGCGGCGGTCGTCGTTCTACTCTTCGCGCTGGCGGTCACCGGGGGGCTGTACGCCGCCTTCGCGCCCGCGGGCAATGCGCAGGCGGACGAAACCGCCCAGTCCCTCGCCATCGAGGAGGGCCAGAAGCTCTACGCCGTCGGCTGCGCAAGCTGCCACGGAACCGGCGGTCAGGGTTCCTCTGACGGCCCGAGCCTGGTCGGCGTCGGCTCCGCAGCCGTCGACTTCCAGGTGAGCACGGGCCGTATGCCCGCCCAGCAGCCCGGCGCCCAGGTGCCGAAGAAGCCCGTCATCTACACCCAGGCGCAGACCGACCAGCTGGCTGCGTACATCGCGTCTCTCGGAGCCGGCCCCAGCGTGCCGACAGAGAAGCAGTACGACCCGGCGGGTGCCGACATCGCCAAGGGTGGTGAGCTGTTCCGCAACAACTGCGCGCAGTGTCACAACTTCACCGGCGAGGGCGGCGCTCTGACGACCGGCAAGTACGCCCCGAGCCTTGAGGGCGTCGAACCGAAGCACGTCTACGAGGCCATGATCACCGGCCCGCAGAACATGCCCTCCTTCCCCGACACGACCATGCCGGAGAAGCAGAAGAAGGACATCATCGCGTACATCCAGAACGTGAACGGCGAGAAGTCGACCAGCCCCGGTGGCCTCAAGCTCGGTGGCCTCGGCCCCGTCTCCGAGGGTCTGTTCGGCTGGATCTTCGGTCTGGGTGCGCTGATCGCTGTCGCCGTCTGGGTCGCGGCCCACACCGCTAAGGCCAAGAAGTCATGAGTAGCCAAGACATTCCCGAAGAGAAGCACCTGCCGAGCGAGCAGGGCGACGCGCACCACGGTGGCGTGGCACTGGCGGACGACCCGTTCGCCGACCCGGGCCTCCCGGTTCACAGGCCGCGCATCCAGGACATCGACGAGCGGGCCGCGAAGCGGTCCGAGCGCACGGTGGCCCTCCTGTTCACCCTGTCGATGCTGGCCACGATCGGATTCATCACCGCGTTCGTGACCATCCCCGTCGACAAGATCGTTTACATCTTCCCCGTCGGGAAGGTGAGCGGTCTCAACTTCGCCCTGGGCATGACCCTCGGTACGGCTCTCTTCTGCATCGGCGCGGGCGCGGTCCACTGGGCCCGCACCCTGATGTCCGACGTAGAGGTCGCCGCCGAGCGTCACGAGATCGCGGCCCCGGCCGAGGTCAAGGCGCAGGTCATGCAGGACTTCGCGGACGGCGCGCGCGAGTCGGCCATCGGCCGCCGCCCGCTGATCCGCAACACGATGTTCGGTGCGCTGGCCCTGCTGCCGCTCTCCGCCGTCGTGATCCTGCGCGACCTGGGCCCGCTGCCCGAGGACAAGCTCCGCAAGACGATCTGGGCCAAGGGCAAGCTGCTCATCAACCAGAACACCAACGAGCCGCTGCGTCCCGAGGACGTGCCCGTCGGTTCGCTGACCTTCGCCATGCCGGAAGGCCTGGAAGAGGACCAGCACGACTTCCAGAAGCAGATCGCCAAGGCTGCCCTGATGATCGTCCGCATCAAGCCGGAGGACATCAAGGACAAGCAGGAGCTGGAGTGGTCCCACGAGGGCATCGTGGCCTACTCGAAGATCTGCACCCACGTCGGCTGCCCGATCAGCCTGTACGAGCAGCAGACGCACCACGTGCTCTGCCCGTGCCACCAGTCCACCTTCGACCTCTCCGACGGCGCCCGAGTCATCTTCGGCCCGGCTGGTCACGCGCTCCCGCAGCTGCGGATCGGCGTCAATGACGAAGGTTTCCTCGAGGCGCTCGGCGACTTCGAAGAGCCCGTCGGTCCTGCATTCTGGGAGCGCGGATGAGCACTGCCACTGAAACCGAGCGCAAAGCTCCGGCCGGCGAGCGCGTGGCCGACTGGGCGGACGGCCGGCTGGGCATCTACAGCCTGGCCAAGGCCAACATGCGCAAGATCTTCCCGGACCACTGGTCCTTCATGCTCGGTGAGATCTGCCTCTACAGCTTCGTCATCCTCATCCTCACGGGTGTGTACCTGACGCTGTTCTTCCACCCGAGCATGAACGAGGTCGTCTACGACGGCTCGTACGTGCCCATGCAGGGCGTCCTGATGTCGGAGGCGTTCAAGTCGACGCTCGACATCAGCTTCGACATCCGCGGCGGTCTGCTCATCCGGCAGATCCACCACTGGTCGGCGCTGATCTTCGTCGCCGCGATGCTCGTGCACATGATGCGCGTCTTCTTCACGGGCGCCTTCCGCAAGCCGCGCGAGGTCAACTGGATCTTCGGCTTCCTGCTGCTGGTCCTCGGCATGTTCACCGGTTTCACCGGTTACTCCCTGCCGGACGACCTGCTCTCGGGCACCGGTGTCCGCTTCATGGAGGGCGCGCTCCTGTCCGTGCCGGTCGTCGGCACGTACCTGTCGTTCTTCCTCTTCGGCGGCGAGTTCCCCGGCGGCGACTTCGTGTCCCGGTTCTACTCGGTCCACATCCTGCTGCTGCCCGGCATCATGATGGGCCTGCTGGTGGCCCACCTGATCCTGGTCTTCTACCACAAGCACACCCAGTTCGCGGGCCCCGGCAAGACGGAGAAGAACGTCGTCGGCATGCCGCTGCTCCCGGTCTACATGGCCAAGGCCGGAGGCTTCTTCTTCCTGGTCTTCGGCGTCATCGCGGCCATCGCGGCGATCGCCTCGATCAACCCGATCTGGGCGCTCGGCCCGTACCGCCCGGACAACGTGTCCACCGGTGCGCAGCCCGACTGGTACATGGGCTTCTCCGAAGGCCTGATCCGTGCCATGCCCGGCTGGGAGATCAACCTGTGGGGCCACACGCTCGTCCTGGGCGTGTTCATCCCGCTGGTGATCTTCCCGATGGTCCTGGCCGCGATCGCGGTGTACCCGTTCATCGAGTCCTGGGTCACCGGCGACAAGCGCGAGCACCACATCCTGGACCGCCCGCGCAACGCCCCGACCCGCACGGGCTTCGGCGTGGCCTGGCTGACGTGGTACGTCGTCCTGCTGATCGCCGGTGGAAACGACATGTTCGCGCAGTACTTCCACCTGTCGATCAACTCGATCACCTGGTTCGCCCGCATCGCGTTCTTCGTGGGTCCGGTCATCGCGTTCGTCATCACCAAGCGCATCTGCCTCGGCCTCCAGCGCCGGGACCGGGACAAGGTGCTGCACGGTCGCGAGACCGGCATCATCAAGCGCCTGCCGCACGGTGAGTTCATCGAGGTCCACGAGCCGCTCTCGCAGGGCCAGCTGCACACGCTGACCTCGTACGAGCAGTACGAGCCGGCCGAGATCGGCCCGCTGGTCGACGAGAACGGCGTCGAGCGCAAGGTCGGCCGCATCGAGAAGCTCCGCGTGAAGCTCAACAAGGGCTACTACGGGGAGAACAACCAGATTCCGAAGCCCACGGTGGAGGAGTACAAGGAGATCCAGAGCGGCCACGGCCACCACTGATCCCCTGCGTCACAGTCTGATCGTCTGATCGTTCGAGGGACTGATTTCGGTCAGTCCTGGTGTCGCCACAGCGGGAGCCCCGTCCAGCGTCTGGACGGGGCTCTTTGCCGTCTCCGGGGCTGGATAGGCTGAAGCCCTTCCCATTCGACGTGGGCCCCGGCATCGGACGGCCGACCAGCAGCAGGAGCGGACCATGAACGTTGTGACCCCGGCAGGCGGCGACAGCGTGGCGGCCCGTGGCTGGCCGGGCGTCCTCGACGCCCTGCTGACCGGCCGGGACCTCAGCGCCGACGACACGGCCTGGGCGATGGACCGGATCATGCGCGGAGAGGCCACCGACGCCCAGATCGCCGGCTTCGCGGTCGCGCTGCGGGCCAAGGGCGAGACCATCGCGGAGATCAACGGTCTGGTGCGGGCCATGTACGACCACGCCAACCTGATCGAGGTGCCGGGCCGGACGGTGGACATCGTCGGCACGGGCGGCGACGGGGCCAAGACGGTGAACATCTCCACGATGTCGGCGCTCGTGGTGGCCGGCACGGGTGCGAAGGTGGTCAAGCACGGCAACCGGGCCGCGTCCTCCGCGAGCGGGTCCTCGGACGTCCTGGAGCAGCTCGGCGTCAACCTCAACCTCACCCCCGAGCGGGTCGTGCGGGTCGCGGAGGAGGCCGGCATCACCTTCTGCTTCGCCGTGAAGTTCCACCCGGCGCTGCGGCACGTGGCGGCCGCGCGCAAGGAACTGGGCATCCGCACCACCTTCAACTTCCTCGGCCCGCTGACCAATCCGGCCCGGGTGCGGGCCCAGGCCACCGGTGTCGCCGATGCCCGGGTGGCCCCGATCGTGGCGGGCGTACTCGCCGAGCGGGGTTCGTCCGCGCTGGTGTTCCGCGGTGACGACGGTCTGGACGAGCTGACCACGACCGCCACCTCGCGGGTGTGGTGGGTGCGCGACGGGAAGGTCTCCGAGCAGTCCTTCGACCCGCGCGACGTGGGCATCTCCCTGGTGGACGTGTCCGCCCTGGGCGGCGGGGACCCCGCGTTCAACGCGGACGTGGCCCGCCGCCTGCTGGCCGGGGAGACGGGCCCGGTCCGCGACGCCGTCCTGCTGAACTCGGCCGCGGCCCTGGTGGCGCTGGACCCGGGTACGGGCACGTTGGAGGAGCAGCTCGCGGCCGGCATCGCCCGTGCGGCGGAGTCGGTCGACTCGGGTGCGGCGCGGGCGGCGCTGGAGCGCTGGGTGGCGGCGAGCAACGCGTAGCCCGCCGGGCGGCCTCCGGAGCGCCCGATTCCGACTGATCGTTTCGCGCCACGGCCCCGGTCCGCCATTCGGACCGGGGTCTTGCGCCGGGGGGATCATGTGGCAGGATGCTGAACAGGTCACGAGTGACAGCGTTTAGGCCCCGGCTTGCTGTCCGGCAACCCTCCTTCCGTGGCGGGGTGCCCCGGGTGATGACCAGGTCGTAGGCAGCAAGGCCTACGGCAAGCGCGGATCCCTCGACACCAGGGGTCCTGGTCTCTCGAGGAGCGTTTCCGTGAGCAAGCGAATGCGATAGGGCGACTCAGCCCCTCTTCCACCCTCGGACCAAGGGTCACTTCCGTGTACCCGGAGCGGTCCGAGGACTTCCCGTACCCCGGTCCCCGGCCGCCGAGCCGAGTCGTACCCGCGTACGGGCACACCGAAGCCATTCAGACCTGCCTGCCGGGAGATTCCGCCATGTCCGCTGCCCTGAACTCCGCCGCCACCGCTGCCGCCGCCACCGCTGCCGCCACCGCTGCCACCACCACCGCTGCCGCCACCACCGCTGCGGCCGAGGCCGCCGTCGGCCCCGCCCGTGCCGAGCCGCTGGCGGTCCTCGGCCGTGACGTGACCGTCCCCCTCGTCACCGGCGGCGAGGTCACCTACGCCGCCCTCGACTACGCGGCCAGCACCCCCGCCCTGCAGCGCGTCTGGGACGACGTGGCCGCGTACGCCCCGTACTACGGCAGCGTGCACCGCGGCGCCGGCTACCTCTCGCAGCTCTCCACCGACCTGTTCGAGCAGAGCCGGGTCACGGTCGCCGAGTTCCTCGACTGCCGCCCCGGCGACCAGGTGGTCTTCACCCGGTCCACCACCGACTCCCTCAACCTGCTCGCCGCCGTGCTCCCGGCCGACTGCCAGGTCTTCGTCTTCGAGACCGAGCACCACGCCTCGCTGCTGCCCTGGACGAACGCGCGGGTCACCTACCTCAACGCCCCGCGCACCCCGGACGAGGCCGTCGCCACCCTGGAGCGGGCGCTCGCCGGCCGCGACCCCTACGGCCCCGCCCTCGTGTGCGTCACCGGCGCGTCCAACGTCACCGGCGAGCTGTGGCCGGTGAGGGAACTCGCCGCCGCCGCCCACGCGCACGGCGCGCGCATCGTCCTGGACGCCGCCCAGCTGGCCCCGCACCACCCCGTCTCCGTGCGGGAGCTCGACGTGGACTGGGTGGCCTTCTCCGGTCACAAGCTCTACGCGCCCTTCGGCTCGGGCGTGCTCGCCGGCCGCGCGGACTGGCTGCAGGAGGCGGAGCCGTACCTCGCCGGCGGCGGCGCCTCGCGCAAGGTGGCCCGCCGCGAGGACGGCGGCGTGGACGTCGAGTGGCACACCACGGCCGCGCGCCACGAGGCCGGCTCCCCGAACGTCATCGGCGTGTACTCCATCGCCTCCGCCTGCAAGGCGCTGAACGAGGCCGGCTTCGAGAACCTGGTGGCCCGCGAACGGCAGCTCATCGCCAGGGTCCGCGAGGGCCTCGCCGAGGTCCCCGCGGTCCGCGTCCTGTCCCTCTTCGGCGACGACGCCCCCCGCGTGGGCGTCATCTCCTTCGTGGTGGACGGCTGGAACAGCTCCCACTTCGCGGCCGCGCTCTCCGCCGAGTACGGCATCGGCGTCCGCGACGGCCTGTTCTGCGCCCACCCGCTGGTGCGCACCCTGCTCGGCAGCGAGCCGCAGGCCCAGGGCGAGTGCGGGGCCCCGGAAACGGCGCCGGGGGAGCGCTCGCTGAACGCGATCCGCGTCAGCTTCGGCGCCGGCACCCCCGACGAGCACGTCGAGCGGTTCGTCCGCGCAGTCAAGGAGCTCGTCGCGGACGGCGCGAAGTGGCAGTACCGCACCGAAGAGGGCCGTTGCGTCCCGGCCGTCTGACACCCTGCCGGTCATGACGTACGGGGACCCGATGCCCACCGCCCGCGCGATCGTCGGCCAGCCGCTGCCCCAGTGGGGACCCGGGGCCCGCCCGGTGCTGCACGACTGGAGCGGCCCCGCGGGGCCCGCGTACCACGCGTGGGCCGACCGGGACTGGCGCAGCGTCCCGGGCCCGTTCTACGCGTCGGAAACCGACAGCTGCTGGACGGGTCGTCACTGCGCACCCGCGCACGTGCTGTACGACGACGGCTGCAGCGGCCACGAGTTCGTCTACCGCCAGCCCCGTACGCCGCAGGAGGTGTACGACCTGATCTGCGCGGGGGAGTGTGAGGTCTTCGGGGCCTACGGCGGGGACGGCGACGCGCACTGGACCCCGGAGCTGGTCCGCGACTGGTGGCGGGAGCGGGCCGTGGCCCTGGACCGGGCCTGGTCGCCCTCGACGCGCGAGGACCGGCGGGACGACGCGGGCGGCGCCCGTGCCTACGCCGCGTACATCGACGGCGCTCTCGAGGAGCACCTGCGCGACTACGTCTTCTGGCTGGCCGAAGGCCGCCCGGCCGGGCCGGGCGAGAGCCTGCCGGTGCTCGGCGGAGCCTGAGGCGCGGCACCGGCGGGCCGCAGGGCCGGTCCCGGGGCGGAGCCCAGGCCCGTCCCCGTCCCGGCCGGCCAGGCCCTACGCGTCGAGGCCGATCGCGAACGCCGCTTCCAGGTCGTGCTGGGAGTACGTGCGGAACGCCACGTGCGTGTCCGTGGCCTCGACGCCCGGGATCTTGCTGATGCGGCCGGGGATGACATCGGCCAGCGCCTCGTGACGGGCCACGCGCACCAGCGCGATCAGGTCGTACGTACCGGTGACGGAGTAGACCTCGCTGACGTTCTCCAGCGCCGCGATGGCCTCGGCGATCTCGGGGATCCGGTCCACGCTGGTCTTGATGAGCACGATCGCGGTGATCACGGTTGGCTGTCTCCCTCGCCGGCAGTCACAGGTCGCCTCACTCTAGTCCCACGCCGGTAGCGGACCCACGCGTAGAGGAAGCCCACGGAGAAGCCCACCACGTGGGCCAGATAGGCGACTCCCGGGCCGCTTCCCGCCCGCTGCGCCGCGAACCACTGCAGGGCGAACCAGAACAGCAGGACGATCCACGCCGGGAAGCGCAGCGGGAGGAAGAACAGGAACGGGAACAGGCTCGTCACCCGGGCCCCGGGGAACAGGCACAGGAAGGCCCCCAGCACCGCCGAGATCGCCCCGGACGCGCCGACCAGGGTCTGGTCCGAGGAGGCGTTGGCCGCCGCGTACGCCGCCAGGGCCAGGTAGCCCGTACAGACGTAGAAGCAGAGGAAACCCGCCCGGCCCATGCGCCGCTCCGTCATCGCGCCGAAGACGTGGAGGAAGAGCATGTTGCCCGTCAGGTGCAGCCAGCTGCCGTGGACGAACAGGGCCGTCAGCGGGGTCAGCAGCGCCCGGCCGGAGCCGGCGAACAGCTCGTCGGGGACCACGCCCCAGCGCCGGAAGTACGCGGTGCCCGTCTCCAGCAGCCGCTCGCCCGTTCCGTAGACCGGGTTCAGCCCCGACGCGGGGCTCAGCAGGAACACCAGGCAGCAGCCGGCGATCAGCGTGTGGGTGATCACCGGGCCCCGTGCGGCCTCGCGTACGGCCCGCCACTTTACGATCATGCGATCGAGCATGACCCAGCCGGACCCACCCGCGGGCGCGGCAGGCCGTAGGGTTACGAGCTACGCACGTCCGCGTGCGCACGCCCGCGCCCGCTCACGTACGTATGTTCGCGCAAAAGACTGAAGGAGAGAACGGCCTGATGACGGTTCCCCAGCCGACCGACACCACCCGGTGGCGCTGCACCCTCTGCGGCAACCTCACGCGCTTCGACGTCACCCGCTCGTCGAAGGTCGTGGAGTACGTCCACCTGGACCTCGCCGGGGAGCCCAAGGTCGAGGAGCGCGAGGTGGTCAATGAGACCATCGAGTCGGTGCGCTGCCGCTGGTGCAACGCGGTGGACCAGATCGAGCTCGTGGACAGGCCGGGCGCGGACTCCTGAGGGAGCCCCGTCCGCAGGTGAATGACGGTAGGGGTGACGGATTGTGGAGCCAGCAAGCGGTGCTGAGCCGGCCGACGCGGCCGACGACGCCGCCGAGGTGCTCGACCGCCCGCTGCCGGAAGGCGTGCGGCGCCGGGTCGTCGCGCTCGTGTCGGACGCCTTCGGCGGTCTGACGGTCGCGGACCTCCCGGCGCAGCTGCGCCAGTACGCCCGTTTCACCCCGACCCGGCGTGCCAAGTTCGCGGGCAACGCCATGGCCGCGGCCGTGGAGGGCGACCCCGTCTTCCGGGGCCGGGTCGCCGAGAAGTTCCGCGAGGCGCACTCCGACCTGGCCGGGGCGCTGGAGTCGGGCGCCCCGCCCGCCGCCGCCGATCCGCTGGACGTGGCGGCCGCCGCGTACGTCCTGCGGCCGGCCGGCTGGGTCAAGCTGGTGGCCGCCGCGGGCGAGGAGGCGCAACGCGCCGACGCCGAGCGGGTCGGTGAGGAGAGCCGTCGCGAGATGGACCGGCTCCGCGAGGAGCTGGCCCACGTACGGGAACTGCAGCGGGCCGGCGGCGACCAGGTGCGCACGGAGCTGGAGACGGCCCGCAAGGAAGCGGAATCGCTTCAGCGCAAACTGCGCAGCGCCCTCAGCGACGTGAAGCGGGGCGACGCCGCCCTGCGCAAGATCAACGCCGAGATCGACGGGATCCGCGGCGACGCGGCCGCGCGGGTCGCCGCCGCCGAGAGCGAGACCCGGCGGCTCAAGTCCCGCCTCGCGGAGGTGGAGACGGCGCTGGAAACCTCGCGCCGGGCCACCCGCGAGGGCCGCAGCATCGAGGACATGCGGCTGCGGCTGCTCCTGGACACCGTGCTGGACGCCGCGGCGGGGCTGCGCCGCGAGCTGGCGCTGCCGCCGGTCTCCACGCGGCCCGCGGACACGGTGGAGGCGGTGGAACCGGGCCGGATGACCCCGAAGGACATCGCGGCGCGCGCCCTGTCGGAGACCGACCCGGCGCTGCTGGACCAGTTGCTGGCGCTGCCTCAGGCCCATCTGGTGGTCGACGGCTACAACGTCACCAAGACCGGGTACCCGACGATGCCGCTGGAGAAGCAGCGGCTGCGGCTGCTGGGCGGGCTGTCGATGCTCGCCGCGCAGACGGGCGCCGAGATGACCTGTGTCTTCGACGGGGCCGAGCTGGCGGCGCCGGTGCTGCTCGCACCGCCGCGCGGGGTGCGGGTGCTGTTCTCGAAGGCGGGCGTGACGGCGGACGAGCTGATCCGCCAGCTGGTGCGCGCCGAGCCGCCGGGCCGGCCGGTGGTCGTGGTCTCCACGGACCGCGAGGTCGCCGACGGGGTGGCGAAGGCCGGGGCGCGGCCGGTGACGTCCGCCTTGCTCCTGAAGCGGCTTTCGCGCGTTTCGTAAGGCCTGGCCCGAATGCCGGAATTGGCATGTGATCGGGGGGACGGACCGTCAAGTCGTCTGCACGCAGCGTGCACTGTAGGTAAAGAAGCTGGACGGGGGCCAAGTTTTTTCCCGGCAGGATTTGAACTGATCACAGTTGGGTCACTAGGGTCACCTCAAACCTTCGTGCGGTAGTTCACTCATTCGGAGTGATGGCGGAGGTGTCGCCGAGCTGCGTTCTTCGGCGGCTCTAGGAAGAAGGAGCTCGCCTTCGTGGCGTCCCACCGTCGACCCAAGCAGCCGACCCGCACTCGCGTGACCGTGCTCACCGTCACCGCGGCCGCTGCCGTGGTCCTCTCGGGCCAGGCCGCCAACGCGGCGCCGGCCAAGCCGAGCAAGGACGAGGTCAAGAGCAAGGTCGACGCCCTCTACGAAGAGGCGGAGCAGGCCACCGAGAAGCTCAACGGCGCCCAGACGCGCCAGGACAGCCTCGAGAAGGAGATAGGCCAGCTCCAGGACCAGGTCGCCCGCGGCCAGGGAGAGCTCAACACCCTGCGCGGCACCCTCGGTTCGATGGCCAACGCCCAGTACCGCACCGGCGGCATGGACCAGTCCCTCGCGCTGTTCCTCTCCGCCGACCCGGACAACTACCTCGACAAGGCCTCCACGCTGGAGCAGTTGAGCGGCAAGCAGGTCGAGGCGGTCCAGAAGATCCAGGCCAAGCAGCGCAGCCTCGCGCAGCAGCGCCAGGAGGCCGCCGGCAAGCTCACCGACCTCGACGCCACCCGCAAGGAGCTGGCCGAGAAGAAGAAGATCTCGACGGACAAGCTCGCCGAGGCCCAGGCCCTCCTCAACACGCTGACCGCGCAGGAGCGCGCCCAGCTCAAGGAGGAGGCCAAGAAGGCGGGCGGCAGCGCGTCCGAGCAGGCCGAGCTCAGCAACGTCAAGGGATCCGGCCGGGCCGCGGACGCACTGCGGGCCGCCGTGACCAAGAACGGCGGGACCTACGTCCGCGGCGGCACCGGCCCGAACGCGTTCGACTGCTCCGGCCTCACGCAGTGGGCCTACCGGCAGGCCGGGATCACCATCGGCCGCACCACCTTCGACCAGGTCAAGGAAGGCCCGAAGGTCAGCCTGAGCGAGCTCCAGCCCGGTGACCTGGTCTTCTACTCCAACCTCCAGCACGTCGGGCTGTACGCGGGCAACGGCAAGGTCTTCCACGCCGCCAACCCGAGCGCCGGCATCCTGTACGGGTCCCTCAGCGGGTTCGCCTACGGGGTCCGCGTCGGCAGCTGACGCCCCCGCACCCGACAGGGCACGCCGCACACCGCCCATCCGGGCGAATTCCGAGGCCCCGCTCTGACCACACGCCCCGCCGGTGACCTGCGTCTCCGGCGGGGCGTCACTGTGTGTGCCCGCCGGCGGTCGTTGGCCGGTGCCCCGCGGCGCGGTTACTGTCTGCCAGCGCGGAACCCCGGCACACGGCCGTCCACGGAGGGCGGACCCGGGCCCCGCGCAGCGGAAGGGAGCGGTTTCACGTGGCGTCCCATCGCCGGTCCGGGCCCAGAGTCCTCGACCGGAACACGAAGGTCACCGTCCTCACCGCCGTGGCGGCGAGCGCCGCGGTCGCCCTGACGGGCGCACCGGCGAGCGCGGCACCCGGTCTGCCGCAGGAGCCCTCCGCGGGCGCCCGCGCCCAGGTCGACCAGCTCTTCGAGGAGGCCGAACAGGCCACGGAGCGTTTCCACCGGGCGGGCGAGAAGGCCGACCGGCTCCGGACCGAAGTCGGCCGCATCCAGGACGCGGTGGCCCGCGGCCAGGACCGCATCAACACCATGCGCGGGATCCTCGGGACCTACGCCGGAGCCCAGTACCGGGCCGGCGGCATCGACCCCGCGGTCGAGCTGATGCTCTCCGACAACCCCGACGAGTACCTCGCCCGGGCGTCCGCCCTCGACCGGCTGACCGGCCGTCAGGCCCGGCAGCTCGACGAACTGCGCTCCGAGCAGCGCCGGCTCGGCCAGGAGCGCGAGGAGGCCTCCCGCAAGCTCACCGAACTCGACGCGCTGCGCGCCGACGTGGCGAGGGAGAAGCGGGCCGTCACCGCGAAGCTCGCCGCCGCCCGCAGGCTGCTGAACGCCATGCCCACGGGGGAGCGTGCCGACTTCGAGCGCGCCTCGCGGTCCGGCGGGCGCCCCGACGGCCTGCCCGACCCGTCCGTCCCGGCCTCGTTCGGCCCCTCCTCGGGCCGCGCCGCGACCGCCGTCATGGCGGCCCGCTCCGCGGTCGGACGGCCGTACGTATGGGGTTCCACCGGCCCCTCCGGTTTCGACTGCTCCGGGCTGATGGTGTGGTCCTACCGCCAGGCGGGCGTCTCGCTGCCGCGGACCTCGCAGGCGCAGCGCCACGCGGGGCGGCAGGTGCCGCTGTCGCAGGCGCGGCCCGGGGACCTCGTGACGTACCGCTCCGACGCCAGCCACGTGGGCATGTACGTGGGCAACGGCCAGGTGGTGCACGCCCCGTACCCGGGGGCGCGGGTGCGCTACGACCCGGTCGGGATGATGCCGGTGTCCTCGGTGACGCGGCCCTGAGGGGCGTTCTGCGTACGATCGGCTGATGTTCCCGGGTCCGGACCGTCTGCGCCTCCACCGTCTCCACCGCCCGCGCCGTCTCCGCGGCCGCCGCGGTCCGTGCGCCCGCGCGCTGGCCCCGGTGCTGGCGCTGCTGCTGTGCGTGCCGCTCGCGGGCTGCGCCCCCGGCGCCGACACCGGTTCCGTTTCGGGTTCCGGTTCCGGACCGGCGGTGTCCGCCACGGAGCGGGCGGTCCGCCGGGCCGTCGCCGCCTGGTCGGCGGCCCCGCCCGCCCGGCTCGCGGCGATCCCGCTGGAGGACTGGTCGTACGAGGTCTCCTCGGTCCGCGAGGACGGCGTACGGGCCTTCGCGCGCGCCGAGCTGCGCTACCGGCTCACCGGCTACGACTCGGCCCCCGCCGGGTCGGCCCGCGAGGTCGAGCTCACCCGGAGCGCCGCCGACGGCCCGGGCTCCGCTGCCGCGCCCGGCGACGGGGGCGGCGCCTGGACGGTGACCGCCGACCGGCCCGCGCCCGGGGCCCCGCCGCAGCTGTGGGACCAGGGCCCGGTGACCGTGGAGCGGGGGGCGCACGCCCTGGTGCTCGGCGGCTCCGGCCAGAGCCCCGAGTCGCTGTCCGCCGTCGCCGCCGCGGCGGACGCGGCGGTGCCCGCGGTGAACGCCGCCTGGCCGCGCCCGTGGGCGGGCCGGGTGGTGGTGCTGGTCCCCGGTTCGCTGGACGCGATGGCCGCGCTGCTGGGCCGCCCGGCCGACGAGTACCGGGGCCTGGGCGCCGTCACCACCGGGCTGACCGGGGGCGGCCCGGCCCCCGCCGACCGCGTCGTGGTCAACCCGGAGGGGTACCGCGGGCTCACGGCGGAGGGCCGCCAGGTCATCCTGACCCACGAGACCACCCACGTCGCCACCCGCGCGGCGACCACCGCGAAGACCCCGCTGTGGCTCTCCGAGGGCTACGCGGACTGGGCGGCGTACCGGGGCGGCGCGCGGACGGCGGCCGAGGCCGCGCCGGCGCTCGCCCGGGCGGTGCGCCAGGGGGACCTGCCGGGCTCCCTGCCCGGCAACGCGGCCTTCGCCTTCGGCGGGGACGCGCAGGCCCTGGCGCGGGCCTACGAGGGCTCCTGGCTGGTCTGCAGGCTCATCGCGCGCACCTGGGGGGACGCCGCGCTCGTGTCGCTCTACGAGAAGGCCGGCCGCACCTCGCTGCCCGCGGCGCTGGAGGAGAGCCTCGGGACGGACGCGGACGCACTGACCCGGGCCTGGCAGAGGGAGCTGCGCCAGGAGCTCCGGTAGCTCCGGTAGGGTCGCGAAGCGATGCACAAGACGCTGATCGTGACCAACGACTTCCCGCCGCGGCCGGGAGGCATCCAGGCCTTCCTCCACAACATGGCCCTGCGGCTGGACCCCGATCGGGTCGTCGTCTACGCCTCCACCTGGAAGCGCTCCGCCGAGGGCAGGGAAGCCACCGCGGCCTTCGACGCCGAGCAGCCGTTCCAGGTCGTGCGCGACCGCACGACCATGCTGCTGCCCACCCCGCGCGTGACCCGGCGGGCGGTGGACCTGCTGCGCGAACACGGCTGCGAGTCGGTGTGGTTCGGGGCGGCCGCCCCCCTGGGCCTGATGGGACCCGCGCTGCGCCGGGCCGGTGCGCGGCGGATCGTGGCGACCACGCACGGGCACGAGGCGGGCTGGGCGCAGCTGCCGGCCGCGCGGCAGCTGCTGCGGCGGATCGGCGAGGGCACGGACACGCTGACCTACCTGGGGGAGTACACGCGTTCGCGGATCGCCTCGGCCCTGACGGACCGGGCCGCCGCGCGGATGGAGCAGCTCCCGCCCGGGGTGGACGAGAAGACCTTCCATCCGGGATCGGGCGGCGCCGCCGTCCGGGCCCGGCTGGGCCTGTCGGACCGGCCGGTGATCGTGTGCGTCTCGCGCCTCGTCCCCCGCAAGGGACAGGACACGCTGATCGAGGCGATGCCGCGGATCCTGGCGGAGGTGGCGGACGCGGTGCTGCTCGTGGTGGGCGGCGGCCCGTACGAGGGGGACCTGCGCAAACTGGCCGCCTCGACGGGGGTCGCCGGCTCGGTGGTCTTCACGGGCGCGGTGCCGTGGGAGGAACTGCCCGCCCACTACGGCGCGGGAGACGTCTTCGCGATGCCCTGCCGGACCCGCCGGGGCGGCCTGGACGTCGAGGGCCTGGGCATCGTCTACCTCGAGGCCTCCGCCACGGGTCTGCCCGTCGTCGCGGGCGACTCGGGCGGAGCCCCGGACGCGGTGCTGGACGGGGAGACGGGCTGGGTGGTCCCCGGCGGCTCCCCGGACGACGCGGCGGACCGTGTCGTCGCCCTGCTCCGGGATCCGCAGCTGCGCGAGCGCATGGGCGCCCGGGGCCGCGCCTGGGTCGAGGAGAAGTGGCGCTGGGACCTGCTGGCGGAGCGCCTGCGCGAGCTGCTCTGACCCGTCCCCCTCCCCGCGTCCCGGCGGCCGACACCTGCGACTGTCACCGAGATGTGTGTCAGCACGGACTCTGGGGGTATGGGGCGATCCGCCCCATCATGCCGCCATGACACCCAAACTGACGCGCCGTCACCTCCTGGGGCTCGGCGCCCTCCAGACCGCGGCCGCCCTCGGCTTCACCCGCATCGGTCCGCAGTCCGCGGCGGCCGCCGAGCCCGCGGCCGCGGCGTACGCCCCCGCCATCGTCGTCGGCTCGGGCTACGGATCAGCCGTCGCCGCACTGCGCCTCGGGCAGGCCGGCGTACGGACCGTCGTCCTGGAGATGGGCCGGCTCTGGGACACCCCCGGCTCCGACGGGAAGATCTTCCCGTCCACCTCCGCGCCCGACCAGCGCTCCATGTGGTACCGCAACCGCACCGAGGCCCCGCTCGCGCAGTTCCTCTGGCTGGACGTGGTCAACCGCAACATCAGCCCGTACCCCGGGGTCCTGGACCGGGTGAACTACGGGGACATGTCCGTGTACGTGGGACGCGGGGTCGGCGGCGGCTCCCTGGTCAACGGCGGCATGGCCCCCACGCCGAAGCGCTCGTACTTCACCGAGGTCCTGCCGCGGGTGAACGCCGACGAGATGTACGGCACCTACTACCCCCGGGCCCGCGCCATGCTCGGCGTCAACGACATCGACCCCGCCTGGTTCGAGTCCACCGAGTGGTACCGCTTCGCCCGGATCTCCCGCAAGCACGCCCAGAACACCGGGCTGAGGACCACCTTCGTCCCCAACGTCTACGACTTCGAGTACATGAAGCGCGAGGCCGCGGGCACCGCCACCAAGTCCGCGCTCGCGGGCGAGGTCATCTACGGCAACAACCACGGCAAGAAGAGCGTGGACAAGACCTACCTCGCCGCGGCCCTCGGCACCGGCAACGTCACCATCGAGACCATGCAGCGGGTGGTCGCCGTGCGCCAGGACCCGGCGGGCGGCTACGTCCTGACCGTCCAGACCAGCGACACCACCGGCCGCGTCACCCAGGTCCGCGAACTGGGCTGCGCGCAGCTCTTCCTCGGCGCCGGAAGCCTCGGCACCACCGAGATCCTGCTGCGCGCCCGCGAGACCGGCGCGCTGCCCGCCCTGAACGAGAAGGTCGGCCTCGGCTGGGGGCCCAACGGGAACGTCATGACGGCCCGCGCCAACCACCTGTGGGACACCGTCGGCGCCAACCAGGCCACCATGCCCGCCCTGGGCATCGACGACTGGGACAACGCCTCGAACCCGGTCTTCGCCGAGATCGCCCCGCTGCCGATGGGCATCGAGCACTGGATCTCGATGTACCTGGCCATCACCAAGAACCCCGAGCGCGGGCGCTTCGCCTACGACGCCGCCAGCGACTCGGCGAAGCTCCTGTGGACCCGGGACCAGAACACCCCGGCCGTCCAGTCGGCGAAGAAGCTCTTCGACCGCGTGAACCGGGCGAACTTCACGATCTACCGGTACGACCTCTTCGGCGAGAACAGGAACTTCGCCGACAACTTCACCTACCACCCGCTGGGCGGCTGCGTCCTCGGCGACGCGACCGACGACTTCGGCCGCGTCAGGGGCTACCGGGGCCTGTACGTCACCGACGGCTCACTGATCCCGGGATCACTCGGCGTGAACCCGTTCGTGACCATCACCGCCCTTGCGGAACGGAACATGGCCCGGGTCCTCGCCGAGGACCCCCGGCCGGGCTCCTAGCCCCGGTAGAGGGCGTCGATCTCGTCCGCGAAGTCCTTCGCCACCACATTCCGCTTCAGCTTCAGCGAAGGCGTGATGTGGCCCGACTCCTCCGTGAACTGGGAGGGCAGAATGCGGAATTTCCGCACCGATTCCGCCTTGGAAACCGCCGCGTTGCCGTCGTCCACGGCCTTCTGGACGGCGGCGATGAGGTCCGCGTCCTCGCGCAGCTCCGCGGCCGTGACGCCGGCCGGCTTGCCGTGCTCCGCGGCCCAGCGGCCCAGGAACTCCTCGTCGATCGTGACCAGCGCGGCCACGAACGGGCGCGCGTCGCCGACGACCATGCACTCCGCGACCAGCGCGTGCGCCCGGATGCGGTCCTCGATCACCGCGGGGGCCACGTTCTTGCCGCCCGCCGTGACGATGAGCTCCTTCTTGCGGCCGGTGATCGTGAGGTAGCCGTCCTCGTCGAGGGTGCCGACGTCGCCGGTGTGGAACCAGCCGTCGGTCAGCGCGTCGGCGGTGGCCGTCTCGTTCCTCCAGTACCCCTGGAAGATCTGCTCGCCGTGGAGCAGCACCTCGCCGTCGTCCGCGATGCGCACCACGGAGCCCGGCATGGGCTGGCCGACCGAACCGATCTTCTGCTTGTCCCACGGGTTGAAGGTGGTCGCCGCGCAGGACTCGGTCAGGCCGTAGCCCTCCAGCACCGTGAAGCCGATGCCGCGGAAGAAATGCCCGAGCCGCTCGCCCAGCGGGGCGCCGCCGGAGATCGCGTACTCGCCGCGACCGCCGAGGACCGCGTGCAGCTTGCTGTAGACCAGCTTGGTGAAGACCTTGTGCTTGAGCTTCAGCCCGAAGGACGGCCCGCGCGGGGTGTCCAGCGCGCGGCTGTACGCGATCGCCGTCTCGGCCGCAGCGTCGAAGATCTTGCCCTTGCCGTCGGCCTGGGCCTTGGCGCGCGCCGAGTTGTAGACCTTCTCGAAGACGCGCGGCACGCCGAGGATCAGCGTCGGCTTGAAGGACTGCAGCTCGTCGGTGAGGTTCTTGATGTCCGGCACGCAGCCCAGCCGGATCGGCGCCAGCACCGCGGCCACCTCGACCAGGCGCCCGAAGACGTGCGCGGCCGGGAGGAAGAGGAGCACCGAGCACTCGCCGGTCTTGAACAGCGGCTTCAGGCGCTCGACGGCGTTGCCGCACTCGGCGAAGAAGTTGCGGTGGGTCAGCACGCAGCCCTTGGGGCGGCCGGTGGTGCCCGAGGTGTAGACGATGGTGGCCGGGTCGTCGGCGTTGGCCAGGCCGCTGCGCGCGTCGGCCTCGGCGTCGGTGACCCCGACGCCCGCGTTCTCCAGCGTCCGCAGGGCGCCCTGCTCGATCTCCCAGACCTCGCGCAGCTCCGGCAGCCGGTCGCGCAGCGCGGCCACGGCCGCGCTGTGCCCGGGGGACTCGACGATCGCGGCGACGGCGCCGGAGTCGCCGAGGATCCACTGGATCTGCTCGGGGGAGCTGGTCTCGTACACCGGGACGGTGACGGCGCCCGCGCTCCAGATCGCGAAGTCGATCAGTACCCACTCGTAGCGGGTGCGGGAGATCAGGGCGACCCGGTCGCCCGGCTGGATGCCGGCCGCCATCAGGCCCTTGGCGGCGGCCCGGACCTCGGCGAGGAACTGCTTCGCGCTGACGTCCTGCCACTGGCCGTCGACCTTGCGGGACATCACGGCGGTGTCTGGGTGCTGAGCGGCGTTGCGGCGGATGAGATCCGTGAGGTTCCCGTCCGACGGGACCTCGTACAGAGCCGGAAGGCTGAACTCGCGCAAGACTGCTGCTCCTCTGGGCGCCATCGCCACCATGTGGACCGACCGGACGTTACCCACCGGTAGTGGGTTCCGGATAGAGGGAACCGGCCGATTGTTCCGTGCGTCACATGCCACGGCCGTGCGCTGCCGACAGTAGTCGACCCCGTTTGCGACTCGGAAGTAACCGCAGGTCCGGCAGCCTGAACCGGATCCCCTACCCCCGAGGGGCAAGCGCCCCTAGGGTGGCGGCATGGGTGGCACGAAGAGCGGTACGCGGGTCCATGTCGTCAGCGACGTCCACGGGAACACCGAGGCCCTCGCACGGGCCGGGGAGGGCGCCGACGCGCTGATCTGCCTCGGTGACCTCGTCCTCTTCCTCGACTACGCCGACCACTCGCGCGGCATCTTTCCCGACCTCTTCGGCGTCGAGAACGCCGACCGCATCGTCGCACTGCGCACCGCGCGCCGTTTCGAGGAGGCCCGCGACTTCGCCCGGGAGCTGTGGACCGGACGGGACCGGGACCAGCTGGTCGAGGGCGCGGTGCGCCGCCAGTACGCGGAGATGTTCGCCGCCTTCCCCCGGCCGACGTACGCCACGTACGGCAACGTCGACATCCCGGGTCTGTGGCCCGAGTACGCCGGCCCCGGCCTGACCGTGCTCGACGGGCAGCGGGCGGAGATCGGGGGACGGGTCTTCGGCTTCGTCGGCGGCGGGCTGCCGACGCCGATGCGGACGCCGTACGAGGTGTCCGAGGAGGAGTACGCCGCCAAGGTCGAGGCGCTGGGCGAGGTGGACGTGCTGTGCTCGCACATCCCGCCGGAGGTCCCGGAGCTCTGCTACGACACGGTGGCGCGGCGTTTCGAACGCGGGAGCGGGGCGCTGCTCGCCGCGATCCGGCGGACCCGGCCCCGGTACGCCCTCTTCGGACACGTGCACCAGCCGCTGGCCCGGCGGATGCGGATCGGCGCCACGGAGTGCGTGAACGTGGGCCACTTCGCGGCGACCGGAAGGCCGTGGGCCCTGGAGTGGTGAGGTCCGTACGCGCGATAGCCTTCACGCGGCGGCCCAGGCCGTCCGCACACTTCCTCGAACTCCCCCAGCCACCGCTGGGACGTACCCCCTGCCCGGAGGAGCGACCGCGATGGCGGAACACACCAGCTCGAACATCACGATCGAGGCGTCCCCGGCCGACGTCATGGCCGTGATCGCCGACTTCGCCCGCTACCCGGAGTGGACCGGCGAGGTGAAGGAGGCCGAGGTGCTCGCCACCGACGCCGACGGCCGGGCCTCGCTGGTCCGCCTGCTGCTGGACGCGGGCGCGATCAAGGACGACCACACGCTGGCGTACTCCTGGCCGCGGGAGAACGTGGTCAGCTGGAGCCTGAGCAAGTCCCAGATGCTCAGGCAGCTGGACGGCTCCTACCTGCTGGCGCCGCTGGGCGACGGGACCCGTACCGAGGTCACTTACCAGCTGACCGTGGACGTCAAGATCCCGATGCTCGGCATGATCAAGCGCAAGGCGGAGAAGGTCATCATCGACCGCGCGCTGACGGGCCTGAAGAAGCGCGTGGAAGCGGCCGCCTGACCCGGACGCGGTCAGGGAACCGGCCCCGCGGGGCCGGCCACCCGCACGTCGGCACCGGCACGCGCGGCCAGACGGCCTAGGAGCACCATGCACACCCCCACCCTGCTCGTCACCGGCCCCGGAGGGGCAGGGAGAACCACCGTCGCCACGGCGACCGCGCTCGCCGCCGCCCGCCAGGGACGCCGCGTGCTGCTGCTCACCGCCGAGCCCGCGGCCCCGGCCGACGGCGTGCGCGTCGCCCGCGTCGACTCCGGCGAGGAGTTCCGCCAGGAGCTCGTCGCGCTCCAGGAGCGCGGATCCGCCCTCCTCGGGATGCTCGGAGCCCGCCCCCTGGCCGCCGACGAGCTCACCGAGCTCCCCGGCGCCGAACAGTTCGCGCTGCTCCGCGCCCTGCGGCGGGCCGCCGCCGAGCCCGCCACCGACCTCGTGGTCGTCGACATGCCACCGCTGCACCAGGCCGTCGCCACCCTCGCGCTCCCCGCCCAGCTGCGCCGCTACCTCGCCCGGCTGCTCCCCGCGGAGCGCCAGGCGGCCCGCGCCCTGCGCCCCGTCCTGGCCCAGCTCGCCGGGGTGCCGATGCCCGCGCAGTGGCTGTACGAGGCCGCCGCCCGGTGGGACGAGGAGCTGGCGGCCGTCCAGGCCGTCGTGGAGGCCCCCGGAACCCGGGTCCGCCTGGTCGCCGAACCGGGACCGGCCGCCGACGCGGCCCTGCGCCCCGGGGTGCTCGGCCTGGCCCTGCACCGGATCGGCATCGGCGACCTGGTCCTCAACCGCACGGTGCCGCAGGCCTCCGCCGACCCCTGGGTCGCCGGGATCGCCGACCAGCAGCGCGCCTTCGCGCGGCAGTGGGAGACGTCGGGGATCCCCCTGGCCACCCTGCCCCACCTGGGCCGGGATCCGAAGGGCCCGCAGGACCTGGCCGGGCTCGCCGCCACGGACGGCTTCGCCGCCGGCCCGCCCCGCCCGTGCCCCGAGTGGGCCGTCGAGGACCGGCTCGCCGAGGACGGGGTGCTCGTCTGGTGCGTCCCGCTGCCCCGCGCCGAGAAGCGGGAGCTCGACCTGGTGCGCCGGGGCGACGAGCTGCTGCTCACGGTGGGCCCCTACCGCAGGATCGTTCCGCTCCCCTCGGCGCTGCGCCGCTGCGCGGTTTCCGGCGCCGCCCTGGCCGCGGACGTGCTCCGCATCCGCTTCACCCCGGACCCGGGCCTGTGGCCCCGGACGCACTGAACGCCCTACCGCCGTTCGGGTACCGTCGAAGGTAGCCCGTACCGCACGCCCCGCATCCGCCGCAGGAGAGTCCGCCATGAGCGAGGCCACCGACCGCCCCCACGACGCTCCCGTCGACGACGAGGCCTGGGCCGAGGCCTGCGCCGAGGACCTCGCCGCGGAGAAGGAGCGGCGCAGAGCGCGGGACGCGGGCGCCGGGGCGGGCACCGGGAGCGCCGCCGAGGAGCTCTTCAAGCTGTTCGAGGCCGTCGCCGACAAGGTGTCCGGGCTGAACAACCCACTGATCACCGGGGCCGCCCAGGGCGCCGTCCGGCAGTTCGTCAACCAGGCGAAGACCGCCGCCCAGCCCGTCATCGAGCGCAATCCGGAGGTCTTCGACCACCTCGCGGCCGCCGGATCCGAGCTGCTCGCCGCCTACCGCTCCGCGGTCGAGGGCCACGAGCGCCGCTGGACGCGCGACGAGCGCCCGGGCGGGACCAGGGGCCGGGACGGGCAGACCCGGGGCCGGGACGCCTCCGCGGGTGCGGAGGAGGGCACGGCACCGGGCACGGACCGGCACGACGACGGCGGCACGGACGGTCCCGCCGAGCGGATCGATCTCGACTGATCCTCTCCACCTCTCGGGTACGGTTGACAGCGGCGGGGTTTGACCGGAAACCGAGGGACTAATGGGACTCACCATCGGCGTCGACATCGGCGGCACGAAGATCGCGGCCGGCGTGGTCGACGAAGACGGCACCATCCTGGAGACGTACAAGGTGCCCACTCCGCCGACGGCGGACGGAGTGACGGACGCGATCTGCGCCGCGGTGTCCGAGGTGGGCAGCAGCCACACCATCGAGGCCGTGGGCATCGGCGCCGCCGGGTACGTGGACGACAAGCGCGCGACCGTACTCTTCGCGCCGAACATCAACTGGCGCCACGAGCCGCTCAAGGACAAGGTCGAGCAGCGCATCGGCCTGCCCGTCGTCGTCGAGAACGACGCGAACTGCGCGGCCTGGGGCGAATACCGCTTCGGCGCCGGCCAGGGCCACGAGGACGTCATCTGCATCACGCTCGGCACGGGCCTGGGCGGCGGCATCATCATCGGCAACAAGCTCCGGCGCGGACGCTTCGGCGTCGCCGCCGAGTTCGGCCACATCCGGGTCGTCCCGGACGGCCTGCTGTGCGGGTGCGGCAGCCAGGGCTGCTGGGAGCAGTACGCCTCCGGGCGCGCGCTCGTCCGCTACGCCAAGCAGCGTGCCAACGCGACCCCCGAGAACGCGGCGGTCCTGCTCGCCCTGGGCGACGGAACCCCCGAGGGCATCGAGGGCAAGCACATCAGCGAGGCCGCACGGGCCGGCGACCTGGTGGCCATCGACTCCTTCCGCGAGCTGGCCCGTTGGGCCGGCGCCGGCCTCGCGGACCTGGCCTCGCTCTTCGACCCGTCGGCGTTCATCGTCGGCGGCGGCGTCTCGGACGAGGGCGACCTGGTCCTCGACCCGATCCGCAAGTCCTTCAAGCGCTGGCTGATCGGCGGCGCGTGGCGACCCCACGCGCAGGTCCTCGCGGCGCAGCTGGGCGGCAAGGCCGGCCTGGTCGGCGCGGCGGACCTGGCCCGCCAGGGCTGACCGCCCGCCGGGGGCCGTCCCGCCCCACCCGGGCCGACCGCCCGATTCTTCGCACTGCCCGCCGCGCCCTCTGGGGTACGGCGGGCAGTCTGGTTATGTTGCCCGGTATGGAACTCGCCGAGCTGCCGAACTCCCGCACCGAAGCCGATGGTTCCGCCGTGATCCGGGTGCTCTCCTACAACGTCCGCTCGCTGCGCGACGACGAGGAGGCGCTGGCGCGGGTGATCCTCGCGTGCGCGCCGGACCTCGTGTTCGTCCAGGAGGCCCCGCGGTTCTTCCGGTGGCGCAAGCACGCGAGCCGGCTGGCGGCGAAGAGCGGCCTGGTCGTGCTGTCGGGCGGCGCCACGGCGGCCGGCCCGCTGCTCCTGTGCTCCCTACGGGCCTTCGTGGAGCGGACCGAGGACGTGCTGCTGCCGCTCACGCCGGGCCTGCACCGGCGCGGCTTCGCGACGGCGGTGGTGCGCTTCGGGAAGGCGCGGGTGTCCGTGGTCAGCGCGCACCTGTCCCTGAACCGGGAGGAGCGCGAGGCCCAGGCGGGTCTGCTGCTGGACCGGGTCGCGTCGTCGGACGCGCCGCACTCGATCGTCGCGGGCGACATCAACGAGGAGCCGCGGGGAGCCGCCTTCCGGCGGCTCGGGGCCGAGCTCCAGGACTGCTGGGCGGTGTCCTCCTGGGGCGGGGAACACACCTTCGTCCGGTCCGGCCCGCCCCGCCGCATCGACGCGGTCTTCGCGTCGCGGGGCGTCGAGGTCCTCGCGTGCGGTGTCCCCACCGCCCTGCCGGGCATCACGCCCGCGGACCTGGAGGCGGCCACGGACCACCTCCCGGTCCTGGCCGCCCTGCGCCTCCCGGCCTCCTGCTAGGCAGCGCTAGCCGCGGGTCGCGTGCCACGGGTCGCGTGCCGCGGGTCGCGTGCCGCGGGGGCGACCACCGCTCGCTTCAAGCGGTCCGGCCGTCGGGGATCTCTCTGTGCATGCCCGTGCACAGCGCCCAGACGACGAAGATGTTGACCGCGACCAGGATCGTGGCCCAGACGGGGTAGTACGGGATCCAGAGGAAGTTGGCGATCGCGCCCAGCCCCGCGACGACCACTCCGAAGAAGCGCGCCCACAGGGCCCCGGTGAGTACGGCGCAGCCCGCGAGGATGAGGGCGATGCCCAGGATGAGGTGGACCCAGCCCCATCCCGTCAGGCTGAACTCGAACACGTAGTGACGCGTCGAGAGGAACAGGTCGTCCTTGGCGAGGGCGGCGATGCCCTCGAAGAGCGCCATCGCTCCACCGAAGATCATCAGCGCCGCCGCGAAGACGGTGGTCCCGGATGTGGGCCCGTGCCACGGGCGCTGGTGGACGTCGTCTGCCGTGGTTCGGGCGGAGTCACTGGCCATGTCGGGCTCCCTTGCTCAGCAGCGCCGTCCGGCCGTCGTGCGCCGGACCGCGCGATCCCCCGTCTCAGCCTGGCATGACGGCACTGCGTCGGCATGCGGAAGCCGTACCGCCGCCGTGACCAGGGGAAACGCGGATCCCGCAGCTGCCCCCGGGATCCGCGGGCAGCTGCGGCCGAGCGAAGGGATGCCGCTTCACGAGGCAGGTCGGGAAGGGCGGACTACACCACCGCTCCGCGGCCCGGGTCGTCATCGTCCTCGTCGCCGGCCGACATCCGGGCGACCAGCGTCGCGAAGCCGCCCAGGAAGCCGCCGACGCCCAGCGTCGTCAGCCACCAGGTCATCTCCCACTGGAGCAGGACCGCCAGCAGCAGCAGGACCGGTCCGCCCACCACCGCCAGCCACGCGAACTTCGACGTCGCGTCCGCCTCCGGCAGCTCCGGCTCCGGGGGCACGAAGTGGCCCTCGTCCTTCGCCGCGGCGGGGGAGTCCTCCGGATCCGCCAGGGAGTGGTCCCGGGGGCCCGCCATGCCCACGCCCGGCGCGAACACCACCGAACTGCCCAGGGCCGTCGCGGACGGGGCCTCGGGGGCGGAGTCCGGCACGGCGTCCGCGGGGGAGTCCGTACCGGACTCGGGCGGGGACGGTTTCACGTCCTCCTCCGGCAGGAGCAGGTTCTCGATCGGTCTGAAGGGCCGCGCGCCCGGCGGGTCCGCCGGCTCCTGGCCGTAGCCGGCGACGATCGCCGCCCACGCCGCTTCCTCGTCCAGCGGAGGAACGCCCCCCGCGGACTCCTCGTGCTCAGCCACCGCTGGCCGCCCCCTCCCTGCCCACGCTCTCCGCCAGTCGTCCGACGAACGCATAACTGTCCGCGAAGATCCGCTCCGCGTCATGGTCCAACGTCGCGACGTGGTAGCTCTGTTCCAGCAGGGTCTCGGTGACGTCCGTGGAGGACACCCGCGCCAGGATCCGCGCGGAGTCGGCCGGCCGTACGACGTGGTCCTGCGGGCTGTGCAGGAGCAGCAGCGGCTGGGTCACCTGCGGCAGTTCGGTGTCCAGCATCAGCAGGAACCGCCGCAGGGAGTCCGCGGCCCGGGTCGGGACCCGGTCGTAGCCGACCTCCTCCGCGCCCGGCTTGGCGATGTCGCTCGCGATGCCCGGCCGCGACCGGACGAGGTGCTTGACCACGGGAAGGGTCACGGCCATCGGGTCGTGGATCTTGTTGACCGGGTTGACGAGGACGATCCCGCTGATGGACTCCCCGTGCTTGGCCGCAAGCCGCAGCGTCAGCGCGCCGCCCATGGACAGGCCGAAGACGAACACCTGGTCACAGGCGTCGAGCAGGTCCCGCAGGGCGCGGTCCACCTCGGCGTACCAGTCCTGCCAGCCCGTGAGCTGCATGTCCTGCCAGCGGGTCCCGTGCCCGGGGAGCAGGGGCAGCGACACCGTCAGTCCGCGCGCCGCGAGATGCTCGGCCCAGGGGCGCAGCGACTGCGGGGAACCGGTGAAGCCGTGGCAGAGGAGGACGCCTACCTTTCCGCCCTCGTGGCGGAACGGCTCAGCTCCAGGGAGGACGGGCACCAGGATCTCCTTCGAGGGGGCACGGGGGGTGCGTAGCGCTGTGTGACTTCACCGTACGCGACGGGGGTGGCACCGACCAGGGCCGTAGGGCCGCTGCCGGGGCGGCCACGGGTTAAGGTCTGTCCGACAGACACAGGAAGGCTTTCGAGTTGATCTACGGCGCAATGAAGTTCTCGATCGGCGGTTCCCTGAAGCTCGCCTTCAGGCCGTGGGTGGAGGGCCTCGAGAACATTCCCGCGGAGGGGCCGGCGATCCTCGCGAGCAACCACCTGTCCTTCTCCGACTCCTTCTTCCTCCCGGCCGTACTGGACCGGAAGGTGACCTTCATCGCGAAGGCGGAGTACTTCACCTCCCCGGGCATCAAGGGCAAGCTGACCGCCGCCTTCTTCAAGGGCGTCGGACAGCTCCCGGTGGACCGTTCCGGTGCGCGCGGGGCGGGCGAGGCCGCGATCAAGAGCGGCATCGAGGTCATCGAGCGCGGAGAGCTGTTCGGCATCTACCCCGAGGGCACGCGTTCCCCCGACGGCCGCCTGTACCGCGGCAAGCCGGGCGGCCTGGCGCGCGTGGCCCTGGCCACCGGCGCGCCCGTGATCCCCGTGGCGATGATCGACACCGAGAAGATCCAGCCGCCCGGCAAGGTGGTTCCGAAGCTGATGCGTCCGGGCATCAGGATCGGCAAGCCGCTGGACTTCAGCCGGTACCACGGCATGGACGGGGACCGGTTCATCCTCCGGGCGGTGACCGACGAGGTCATGTACGAGATCATGAAGCTGTCCGGCCAGGAGTACGCGGACATCTACGCGACGGCCGCCAAGCGCCAGATCGCCGACGGCGAGAAGGCCGCTGCCAGGAGCGAGAAGGCCGAAAAGGCCGAGAAGGCCGAAGCGGACAAGGCCGCGAAGGCCGCGGAGACCGACCAGTAGCAGGACGCGGGCGGGACCGCCCGTACGGGGTGGGGGAGATGGCGAAGCGCGAGCGTGTCGTCCGCATGTCGGTCGAGCAGCCGCTGTGGCGGGCCCTGACGGCCTACCGGGTGCTCACCACGGTCTACGCCGTGCTGCTGTTCGCCTCCGCGTACAAGAAGTTCGACCGCCCGTGGATCGCCGTCTGCTACCTGGCCGTCCTGGGCGGCTGGACCCTGCTCACCCTGCCCAAGGTGGCGAACGCCGCCAGCTGCACCAAGCGGTTCCTGTGCGCCGACCTCACCGTCGCCTGCGTCGGGATCCTGCTCACCCCGCTCGCCGACACCCACGCGCGGATAGCGGCCGGCGGCCCCACCCTGCCCAGCATCTGGACCGCGGGCGCCGTCCTCGCCTTCGCCCTCAAGGGCGGCTGGCGCTGGGCCTGTTTCGCCTCGACCTTCGTCGGCGCCGCCAACCTGGTCCAGCGCGGCGAGCCCACCCGCGACACCCTGCACAACGTGCTGCTGGTCTGGGTCGCCTCCGTCGCCATCGGCTACGTCGTCGAGGTCGCCCGGGCCAGTGAGGCCACGCTCGCCCGCGCCCTGGAGATCGAGGCGGCCACCCGTGAGCGCGAACGCCTCGCCCGCGACATCCACGACGGGGTCCTCCAGGTCCTCGCCATGGTCCAGCGGCGCGGCACCGAACTGGGCGGGGAGGCCGCGGAGCTCGGCCGGATGGCGGGGGAGCAGGAGGTGGCGCTGCGCACCCTGGTCACCAGCGGTCTCGTGCGCCCCTCCCGGGTCTCCCGGGACGAGTCGCTCGGCGCGCTCGTGGCCGCGTACGAGGTCGAGGAGCCGGGCGCCGACGAGGGCGAACTGGACCTGCGGACCCTGCTCGCCCCGCACGCCGGTTCCCGGGTGAGCTTCGCCGAGCCGGGCACCCCGGTGCCGCTGCCGGTGCCCGCGGCGCGGGAGCTGGCCGCGGCGGTCGGGGCGGCCCTGGACAACGTGCGCAAGCACGCGGGCGACGGGGCCCGCGCCTGGATCCTGGTCGAGGACTGGGGCGACGAGGTGATCGTGACCGTCCGCGACGACGGTCCGGGCATCCCGGCGGGCCGGCTCGACCAGGCGGAGGGCGAGGGGCGGATGGGCGTGGCCCTGTCCATCCGGGGCCGGCTGCGCGAACTCGGCGGCAGCGCCGAGCTGGTGTCCGTCCCCGGGCAGGGCACCGAAGTGGAACTGAAAGTACCGAGGGGGAGCACCCAGTGAACGAGCAGAACGCGGCCGGCCGCACCGGCGGCGCCGACAGTGCCGGCGACATCAAGGTCATGGTCGTCGACGACCATCCGATGTGGCGGGACGCGGTGGCCCGGGACCTGGCCGCGGCCGGCTTCGACCTGGTGGCCACCGCCGGGGACGGCCCGGAGGCGGTGCGCCGGGCCCGCGCGACCGGCCCCCACGTGCTGGTCCTCGACCTCAACCTGCCCGGCATGCCGGGGGTCCAGGTCTGCAAGGAGCTGGTCGGCGCCAACCCGGCACTGCGGGTGCTGGTCCTGTCCGCGAGCGGTGAGCACGCCGACGTCCTGGAGGCGGTGAAGTCCGGCGCGACCGGATACCTGCTGAAGTCCGCCGGGGCCCAGGAGCTCATCGACGCCGTCCGCCGCACGGCCGCCGGCGACCCCGTCTTCACCCCGGGCCTGGCCGGGCTGGTCCTCGGCGAGTACCGGCGCCTGGCCACCCACCCCGCGCCGGCCGCCGCCGACGAGCCGAAGGCCCCGCAGCTGACCGACCGGGAGACCGAGGTGCTGCGCCTGGTGGCCAAGGGGCTGTCGTACAAGCAGATCGCGGAGCGCCTGGTCATCTCCCACCGCACGGTGCAGAACCACGTGCAGAACACCCTGGGCAAGCTCCAGTTGCACAACCGGGTCGAGCTCGTCCGGTACGCGATCGAGCGCGGCCTCGACGAGGTGTGAGGGCGCGCGTACGGGGTGACCGGATCCCCGTACGAGTGAACTGGCGTACGCAACACCCCTTCATTCCACCGGAATTGCCCTTTCCCGGCATCTTGCTGTGACCTGAGTCACCACTAGCGTGACGGTCATGCGGGCCCCGCGGCCTCAGCGGGCCCTGTGGCGAAGGGAAATTCCATGAAGGTCGGAGTGCTGACCGGCGGCGGCGACTGCCCGGGTCTCAACGCGGTCATCCGCAGCGTCGTGCGCAAGGGCGTGCAGGAGTACGCGTACGAGTTCATCGGATTCAAGGACGGCTGGCGCGGAGCCGTGGAGGGGGACACCGTCCCGCTCGGCATCCCCGCCGTGCGCGGCATCCTGCCGCGCGGCGGGACCATCCTCGGCTCCTCGCGCACCAACCCGTTCAAGCTGGAGAACGGCGTCCGCCAGATCAAGGAGAACCTCGCCAAGTACGAGGTCGACGCCCTGGTCGCGATCGGCGGCGAGGACACCCTGGGCGTGGCCGCACGGCTGTACGCGGAGTACGGCATCCCCTGCGTCGGCGTCCCGAAGACCATCGACAACGACCTGTCGGCCACCGACTACACCTTCGGCTTCGACACGGCCGTCGGCATCGCCACCGAGGCCATCGACCGGCTCCACACCACCGCCGAGTCCCACATGCGCGTCCTGGTCGTCGAGGTGATGGGCCGCCACGCGGGCTGGATCGCCCTGCACTCGGGCCTCGCCGGCGGCGCCAACGTCATCCTCATCCCGGAGCAGCGCTTCGACGTGGACCAGGTGTGCGCCTGGGTGACCTCGCGCTTCAAGGCCAGCTACGCGCCGATCGTGTGCGTCGCCGAGGGCGCGATGCCCAAGGACGGGGAGATGGTGCTCAAGGACGCCACCACGGACTCGTTCGGGCACGTCCGACTCTCCGGCGTGGGCGAGTGGCTGGCCAAGGAGATCGAGGCGCGGACCGGGAAGGAGGCCCGCACGACGGTGCTCGGGCACATCCAGCGCGGCGGCACGCCGAGCGCGTTCGACCGGTGGCTGGCGACCCGGTTCGGTCTGCACGCCATCGACGCGGTGCGCGACGGAGACTTCGGCACGATGGTCGCCCTCCAGGGGACGGACATCGTGCGGGTGCCGATCGCGGAGGCCACGGCGAAGCTCAAGACCGTGGACCCGGCGCTGTACCAGGAGGCCGGGGTGTTCTTCGGCTGAGCCGGAGCGCGACGGCGGAGCATGGGTCGTAAGGTGACGGACGGCCCATGATCCGAATCTTTCGCGCACGACGGGAGCGAACGTGGAAATCCTGGCATTCGGGGTGCAGGCGGACGAGAAGCCGCTCCTCGAGAAGGCTTTCGAGGGACAGCACGAGGTGCGCTGCCTCGACGTCTTCCTGAACGAGGACACCGCCCCCATCGCGGCCGGGTACGAGATCGTGTCGTCGAGCGTGAACGCGGACCTGAGCGGACGGGTGCTGCGGATCCTGGCGGCGGGCGGGACGCGGATGATCGCCCAGCGCTCCACCGGCTTCAACAACATCGATCTGGCGGTCGCCCGCGAGCTCGGCCTGACGGTCAGCCGGGTGTCGTACTACTCCCCCTACTCGGTGGCCGAGTTCGCGTGGACCCTGGCCATGGCGGTGAACCGGCGGATCGTCCGCGCCTCGAATCGGACGCGGGACTTCGATTTCCGGCTGAACGGCCTGATGGGCCGCGACATGCGCGGCCGCACGGTGGGCGTGCTCGGCACCGGCAAGATCGGCGAGGCGTTCACCCGGATCGCACACGGCTTCGGGATGAACCTGCTGGGCTGGGACGTGGCGCAGAACCCGGCGTGCGGGGAACTGGGCATGCGGTACGTGGACAAGGACACCCTGTTCGCGTCCGCGGACCTGATCAGCCTGCACGTCCCGCTGCTGGAGTCCACGCACCACATCATCGACGCCCGGGCGCTGAAGGCGATGAAGGACGACGCGATCCTGGTGAACTCCAGCCGCGGCGGCCTGATCGACACGGACGCGCTGGTCACGGAACTGAGGTCCGGGCGCTTCGCCGGCGTGGGCCTGGACGTGTACGAGGCGGAGGCCGGACTCTTCTTCCTGGACAAGTCACTGGTGGCCGTCGAGGACGACACCCTCGCCCGCCTGATCACCTTCCCGAACGTGGTCGTCACCTCCCACCAGGCGTACTACACCCACGACGCGGTCGGCCAGATCATCGACACCACGGTCGCCAACGTCGCGGACTACGTGGCGGGCCGCCGCTCCGAGAACACCCTGTCGCCCTCCTGACGCCCGGCGCGCACCGCGGCGACGAGGTCGCGGACGAGTTCCGCGCCGCGCAGGGTCAGGACCGACTCCGGGTGGAACTGGACGCTCGCGAAGCCGCGGCCCGTGGAGCGCAGCGCGTGGACCTCCCCCGTCGCGGAGTCCCGCGACACCTCGATGCCGCGCTGCGCCAGCTCCCCCTCCTGCTCCGCGGAGCAGGAGGCCGCGTACGTGTTGTAGAAGCCCACCACCTCCCGCGCCCCGAAGTACGGGATCCGCGTCTGGGCCCCCTGCGCCGGCTCCGCCTTGCGGACCAGCGGGAGCCCCAGTTCCGCCGCCATCAGCTGGTGGCTGAGGCAGACCCCGAGCAGCCCGCCCCGGTGCGCGTCCAGCAGCTCCGCCGCCAGCCCCCGCATCATCCGGACCTTCGGATCGCGGGCGTCCCCCGGATCCCCCGGCCCGGGGCCCAGCACGACCGGCCCGTCCCACGACAGGGCCGCCGCGCGCAGCCCCGGGTCGTCGTAGCGGCGTACGGACACCTCCAGGCCGGCCACCCGCAGCACGTGCCCCAGCATCGAGGTGAAGGTGTCCTCGCCGTCCACCACCAGCGCGTGGCCCGTCACCGCCGCCGGCCGCTCCTGCATCCGGAGCCAGAACGGCGCCAGGTCCCGCCGCCGCTCGGCCAGGGCCGCCTGGACCCGGGGGTCGCGGGCGAGGCCGGACGCCGCCGGGGCCGGCCGCCCGGCCGCCGGCCGGACGCCCAGCGCCGCCAGCACGCCCGCCGCCTTCGCGTGCGTCTCCGCCACCTCCGAGGCCGGGTCGGAGTGGCGCACGAGGGTGGCCCCGACGGGCACCCGCAGCGCGCCGTCCGCGGCGATGTCCGCCGTGCGGATGAGGATCGGCGAGTCCAGGGTCTGCGCCCCCGAACCGTCGACGCCCAGCAGCGCCAGCGCGCCCGCGTAGTAGCCGCGCCCGCCCGTCTCGTACCGCTCGATGACCCGGCAGGCGTTCTGCACCGGCGACCCCGTCACCGTCGCCGCGAACATGGTCTCCTTCAGGACCTCCCGCACGTCCAGCGAGGAGCGGCCGCGCAGCTCGTACTCGGTGTGCGCGAGGTGGGCCATCTCCTTGAGCCGCGGCCCGACGACGACCCCGCCCATGTCGCCGACGGTGCACATCATCTTGAGCTCCTCGTCCACGACCATGGACAGCTCCTCGGTCTCCTTGCGGTCCCCGAGGAAGCCGAGCAGGGAGTCCACCGTCGGGCCCCCGGCCGGGTACCGGTACGTCCCGCTGATCGGGTTCATCACGACCGTGCCGCCGGACATCCGCACGTGCACCTCGGGGCTGGCCCCGACGAGGGTGCGGTCCCCGGTGTGGACCACGTACGTCCAGTAGGCGCCCCGCTCGCCCTCCAGCAGGCGCCGGAACAGCGCGAGCGCGTCGGCGCGGCCGAAGCCGTCGATCCGGCCCTCGAAGGTGCGCCGGATGACGAAGTTCGCGCCCTCGCCCCGGCCGATCTCGTCCTCGATGACGCGCCGGACGGTCCGCGCGTACTCCTCGTCGGGGACGTCGAAGGCGCCCCCGTCGACCCGCACCTCGTGGTCCGGCAGGGCGGCCAGCGCCTGCGCGAGCGGGACCTCGTACGCCTCGTCGGCGACCAGCACGCTCAGCGGCGTGCCGTCGTCGCGGACGTCGAACCCGCGCTCCCTCATCTGCCGGAACGGGACGAGGGCCAGGGCCGGACGCCCGCCGACCGGCAGGTCGGCGAGGCGCTCGGCCTCGTGGACCGGGCCGGTCAGGACCTCGACGGTGTCGTGGTCGCGGCCGGGGGTGCGGCGGCGCAGCAGCGCGAACGGCGGGCCGGACCCGTCCAGCAGGGCGTGCAGGTCGAACGGTCGGCTGGGGTCCATGGACATCGGCATGGAGGGGGCGTCCTTCCGGGTGGTGGAGGGACGGCCTGCGCTCCGCGAAAACACGGAAGGCCGCCCCTCGGGGCGGCCTTCGCGTCACTCGTGTCTTCAGGTACGCACGAGGGGTGGGCCGCCGGGAGCGGTCCACCACCAGTTCTTGCCGGAGTGCGCGTACATGCGGTGAACCCTAGCCCACCCGGGGTGGCGCACGGACGGGTAACACATCCAGAGACATCCGTCTCACGTAGTGGGCGTCGGGCTGGACGCGCCGTGGGACGCCGTAATGTGTGTGGGGTGACCGTGAACGCTGAATCCCATGCCCCCGCCGCCAAGGCGACCTGGCGAGACCTCCCCGCGGCGCAGCAGCCTTCGTACCCCGATGCCGAGGCCCTGCGCGCTGTCGTCGCGGACCTCGAGTCGTATCCTCCCCTCGTTTTCGCGGGTGAGTGCGACCAGCTGCGCACCCGTCTGGGAGCCGTCGCCAAGGGCGAGGCGTTCCTGCTGCAGGGCGGCGACTGCGCCGAGGCCTTCGACGCCGTCTCCGCGGACCACATCCGCGCCAAGCTGAAGACGCTGCTCCAGATGAGCGCCGTCCTGACGTACGCGGCCTCCGTGCCGGTCGTCAAGGTCGGCCGCATCGCGGGCCAGTACTCCAAGCCGCGCTCCAAGGACACCGAGACCCGCGACGGCGTCACCCTGCCGACCTACCGCGGCGACTCGGTCAACGGCTTCCCCTTCACCGAAGAGGCCCGGATCCCGGACCCCGAGCGGCTGAAGCGCATGTACCACGCGTCCGCCTCGACGCTGAACCTGGTGCGCGCCTTCACCACCGGCGGTTACGCCGACCTGCGCCAGGTGCACGCCTGGAACCAGGACTTCGTGAAGTCCTCCCCCTCCGGGCAGCGCTACGAGCAGCTCGCGCGGGAGATCGACAACGCGCTGAACTTCATGAAGGCGTGCGGGACCGACCCGGCCGAGTTCAAGGCCGTCGAGTTCTACTCCTCGCACGAGGCGCTGCTGCTCGACTACGAGGGCGCCCTCACCCGTACGGACTCGCGCACCGGCAAGCTGTACGACACCTCCGGCCACATGGTCTGGATCGGTGAGCGCACCCGGCAGCTGGACCACGCGCACATCGAGTTCTGCTCGCAGATCGCCAACCCGATCGGCGTCAAGCTCGGCCCCACCACCACGGTGGATGAGGCGCTGACCTACATCGACCGCCTGGACCCCGACCGCCAGCCGGGCCGGCTGACCTTCGTCGTCCGCATGGGCGCCGACAAGGTCCGCGACAAGCTCCCCGAACTGGTCGAGAAGGTCACCGCCTCCGGCGCGAACGTCGTCTGGGTCACCGACCCGATGCACGGCAACACCTTCGAGGCGGCCTCCGGCCACAAGACGCGCCGTTTCGACGACGTGCTCGACGAGGTCAAGGGCTTCTTCGAGGTCCACAAGGGTCTCGGCACCCACCCGGGCGGCATCCACGTCGAGCTCACCGGTGACGACGTCACCGAGTGCGTGGGCGGCGGCGACGAGATCTTCGTCGACGACCTGCACCAGCGCTACGAGACGGCCTGCGACCCCCGTCTGAACCGCAGCCAGTCCCTGGACCTGGCGTTCCTGGTGGCCGAGATGTACCGCGACCAGTAGGCGCGATCTTCACGCTGTAGCTTTCGACGACGATGGGGCGCGGATCGATGTGTTTAGCGCCCCCCCGCGGGGGGGGTTTTATAAAAAAACCTCCCCCCCCAACATGCAGGATCGGGGGGTGGGGGGGTG
>NZ_JBSGWY010000006.1:210339-220119 GCF_053609145.1 Streptomyces sp. NPDC054961
CCAACTGGGTGCCAGTTTTTACCCCCCACCATGCGGGTCAATATACACGTCTTGGTTTTCCCCCCTTTGGGGGCGCGTACGGTTTTCACCCCCCCCCCATCGTCGTACCCGGGGCTTTTAGGGTTGCCTCACTTTGGGTACGGTTAGGTAAGCCTCACCGAATACGGGATGGCTCGCCGAACCGTTCCTGTCAGGGAGGTGAACCGCGTGTACGTCTGCTCTTGCTTCGGGATCACCGACAAGCAGGTCAAGGACCACGCGGCCGCCGGGGCCTGCACCCCGCGCCAGATCGCATCGGCCACCAAGGCCGGCACCGACTGCGGTTCCTGCGTGCGCACCATCCAGGGCCTCCTCGGCCGCGGGGCCTGCCCGCGCCGCGAGCTGCTGGAGAAGGGGAACGCGGCGGCCGTGCTCGCCGCCGACTCGGAGCTCGTGGCCCCGCCCGTCCTCGTGGAAGCGGCGTAACGCACCCACCGCCGGCGCGGCCCGGCAGGGCGCCGGCCCCGTGGTGGCACCGGCCCGGCGGACCGGTCAGCCGTCAGCTGGGCTGCTCGATGAGCTGCGCGATGTAGAGCGCCTCACCGATGGACTCGATGAGCTCGAGCTGGGTGTCGAGGTAGTCGATGTGGTGCTCCTCGTCCTCGAGGATCTCCTCGAAGAGCCGCGCCGAGGTGACGTCACCCTTGCCGCGCATGACCTCGATACCGCGCTTGAGGCGGTCGATCGCCTCGACCTCGACCTGCCGGTCGGCCTGGAACATCTCCGTCAGCGTCTGACCGACGCGTACGTGGAAGAGCCGCTGGTAGTTCGGCAGACCGTCGAGCATCAGGATGCGCTCGGTGATCTTGTCCGCGTGCTTCATCTCATCGATGGACTCTTCACGCGTGTACTTGGCGAGCTTGGTCCATCCCTTGTTGTCCTGGATGCGGTAGTGCAGCCAGTACTGGTTGATGGCCGTCAGCTCGCCGGTCAGCTGCTCGTTCAAGAACTCGAGGACCTCGGGGTCGCCCTGCATCGCAGAGGCTCCTTCCAAGCAATGTCAGCAATGTGACTGGGTAGGTGCGCGCATCCTTGCACCGCCGCCGGAGGCAGTCCAGTAAGTACCTCCTTAGTGGGAGTTGCCGTGACTTGCCCGGATCGGCCCGTACCTGGTCATGACCACCCCGCGACGTCTGTCACCATGGAGTCATGGGTCAGCCGGAAAGCCGGGAATCTCCGGGATCAGAGCAGCCGGAGCTTCCCCCGGGGCAGCGCTTGCAGCGAGGCTGGCCGGTCACCCACTACGGTCCGGTGCCCAAGTTCAAGCCGGACCGCTGGGAGTTCCGCGTCTTCGGCGCGACCGCCGACGGTGAGAAGCACTGCTGGAACCACGAGGAGTTCGCGGCCCTGCCGTTCGATTCCGTCGTGGCGGACCTGCACTGCGTCACGAAGTTCAGCATGACCGGCGCCGAATGGGGCGGGGTGCTGACCCGCGAGATCCTCGCTCTCGCCCCGCCGTCCCCGCAGGTCACGCATGTGATGGTGTGGGCCGAGTACGGCTTCAGCTCCAACATGCGCCTCGCGGACTTCTCTTCCGGGCGGGCCCTCTTCGCCACCCACCAGGGCGGTGAACTGCTCACCGCCGAACACGGTTTCCCGCTGCGGCTGGTCGTGCCGCACCTGTACGCGTGGAAGGGCCCCAAGTGGGTCCGCGGCATCGAGTACATGACCGCGGACCGCCGTGGCTTCTGGGAGGAGCGCGGCTACCACAACATCGGCGACCCCTGGCGGGAGCAGCGCTACTCCTACCAGGAGGAGCCGGGGGACGGCCCCGAGCTGTAGCTCCGCCCCTCGCGTTCCCCCTCGTTCAGTGGTGGTACTGATGGACGACGGCGTGCCCCTTGCCGCGGCCGATCATCCAGCGGTTGACCGGGGTCGTGACGACGAAGGCCAGGGCCAGCGAGATCGCGAGGGCGATCCAGAACAGCGCGTCCGAGAGCATGGCGTCCATGGCGCCCGGCCACAGGACGATCACCCCGTTGTCGATCAGCTCCATGACGGCGATCGAAAGGGTGTCCGCCGCCAGAGCCACCCGGACGGCCGTACGGAAGTCCACGCCGGACGCGCGGATCGCGCGCACGGTGAGCGCGTAGCCGAAGAAGAACGCGAGGGCGATCGCGAGGACCGTCGTGGGGAGGTTCCCCCAGCCGAGCGCGGTGCCGATGACCATGCCGAGCACTTCGCCGATGGCGCACCCGGTCAGGCAGTGCAGGGTGGCCCTCGCCGCCGTCGCCCAGCTGACCTTCGCGGTGCCGTGCCCGCCCGCGTGCCCGCCGGGTCCTTCGTGATGGTGGTGCTCGTCGTGCCCGTGGTGCTCGCCGTGACCGTGCCGCTCGTCGCGACCGTGGTCGTGCTCGTGCGCCTGTTCCATGGCGACCCCCTGAGGTGAAGACCCGGGAAAACCCGAGCGTCGGCTCTGTCGGCGTACGACACAACCGTATACCCCCCCAGGGTATTCCGCCCCTAGCTGAGGCCGCGGAGCTCCTTCAGCAGGGCCACGTCCGCCGCGTGTCCTTCCTTGCCGCCCGGCGTCTCCGTGATCAGGGGTACGCCCTGCATCGCCGGATGCGTGAACAGTTCCGCGAAGGCGTCCCGGCCGATGTGGCCCTGCCCGATGTTCTCGTGCCGGTCCTTGTGGGCGCCCACGCCCTCCTTGGAGTCGTTCGCGTGGACCAGCTTCAGCCGGCCCTCGCCCACGGTGTCCACCAGCAGGTCCAGCGTCTGCTTCGTCCCGCCCGGCTCCGCCAGGTCGTGCCCGGCGGCGAAGACGTGGCAGGTGTCCAGGCAGATCCCGAGCTTCGGATGGTGGTCGAGCGCGTCGAAGTACGGGCCGAAGTCCCAGGTCCGCGAGCACAGTGAGGAGCCCTGCCCGGCCGTCGACTCCAGCAGCAGGAACGGGTCGTCTTCGTGCGTCAGCTCGTCCAGCAGCGGCAGCATGTGCTCCCTGACCTGCGCGTACGCCGCCTCGCGCGGGCGGCCCCCGGTCGCCGAACCGGTGTGGACGACCACGCCGAGCGCCCCGATCGCCCGGGCCCGGCGCAGCGAGTGCCGCAGGGACTCCACCGACTTCTCCACGGTCGCCTCGGTGTGCGAGCCGAAGTTGATCAGATAGGGGGCGTGCACGTACGCGGGGATCGCCTCGGCCGCGCAGCTCTCGCGGAACAGCTCGTCCTGCGCCGGGTTGCCGGCCGGGGTGGCCCAGCCGCGCGGGTTCGCGACGAAGACCTGGACGGCCTCGGCGCCCATCTCCCGGGCGTAGGCCAGGCCGACCGAGGCCAGCCCGCCCGCGACGGGGACGTGTCCGCCCACGGGATTGCGGCGTGTCGAATGGTTCATGGCGCGGTGCTACAGCCCCTTGGTCCTGATGGTGATCGTGCTGCCCTCGGCGGCGCTCTGGCCGCCGGGTACCGACTGGGACTCGATGGTGTTGCTGAAGGAGAGGAACGGCTTGTCGACCTTCACCTTGAAGCCCAGCCCCTCCAGGGTCTTGCGGGCCGCGTCCGACTCCTGGCCGGTGACGTCCGGCACCGGGATCTGACGGGGGCCCTTGGACACGGTGAGCGTCACCGCGTCGCCGGCCGCGGCCTGGGTGCCGGCCGCCACCGACTGGTTGGCGACCGTACCGGCGGGGGAGGGGGAGTTGACCTGCTCGGGCGAGGTCTCCGCCCTCAGGCCGAGCCCCTCCAGAGCGGCCTTGGCCTGGTCGAGGGGCTTGCCGGCGACGTTCGGGACCGGCACCGGGCGGCCCTTGCTGACCACCATCGAGACCGCGGTGTCCAGGGCGCGCTTCGGGCCGTCCGCCGCCGGGTCCGTGCTGATCACCGAGCCCTGGGCGACGTCCTGGCTGAAGGCCTGCGTGACGATCCCGAGGGCGAGACCGGCCGAGGTCAGCTCCGCCTTCGCCGCGTCCAGCGGCTTGCCCTTGAGGTTGGGCACCGCGACGACCTCGGGGCCGCGCGAGATGGTGACGACGACCGCGGCGTTGCCGCGGATGCGCTTGCCGCCCGCCGGATCGGTGTTCATCACCGTCCCCTTGGCGAAGCTGTTGCTGAACTTCCGGTCGACCCGCTTCACGCCGAGGCCCGCCGCCGACAGCTGCGACTTGGCCTCCGTCTCGGTCTTGCCGAGCAGATTGGGGACCTTGGTGAACTGACCCGAGCTGATGTACCAGACGCCGGTGCCGAAGCCGAGGGCGAGCAGGACGCCGACCACGACGAGCAGCATGCCGCGCCGGCGTATCCGCGGTCCCGACGGGGCCGGCGGCAGCGGCGGGGACGCGAGCCGGGAGGTGTGGGAGACGGCCGGGGCCACCGGCCGGGCGATCACGCTGGTGCGGTCCTCGGCGGCGGTCCGCTCGGCGGCCCGCGCCTGCGGCGGTACGGCGTCCAGCTCGGCCTCGCCGAGCTGCGTGCGGGCGTCGATGGCCAGCCCGAGGAGCGCGGCCGCGTCGTACGGGCGCAGCTCGGGATCGCGCGCGGTGGCGTACGCGACGAGCTCGTCCAGCGCGGCGGACAGTCCCGGGACGGCGGCCGACGGGGGCGGGACGTCCTCGTTGAGGTGCTGGTAGAGGACCTGCGCGGGGTTGGTGCCGGTGTGGGGCTTGGCGCCGGTGAGCATCTCGTACAGCACGACCCCGCAGGCGTAGACGTCCACGCGGGTGTCGGTGATCCCGTTCTGGATCTGCTCGGGGGCCAGGTAGGAGACGGTGCCGAGGATGGAGCCGGTGGTGTTCGTGACGGCGTCGACCGACCTGACCAGCCCGAAGTCGGCCACCTTGACGCGGCCGTCGTCGCCGATCAGCACGTTCTCGGGCTTCATGTCCCGGTGGACGAACCCGGCCCGGTGCGCGGCGCCGAGGGCGGCGAGGACCGGTTCGAGGATGTCCAGGGCCGCGCGGGGCTGGAGCGCGCCGCGCTCGCGCAGCAGGTCGCGCAGGGTGCAGCCGGAGACGTACTCCATGGCGAGATAGGTGTACGGCCCGTCCGTGCCCTGGTCGAAGACGGCCACGACGTTCGGGTGGGCGAGGCGGGCGACGGACTTGGCCTCGCGGATGAACCGGTCGACGAAGGCGCCGTCGGCCGCGAGGGCCGGGTGCATCACCTTCAGCGCGAGGATCCGGTCGAGGCGGGTGTCGACGGCCCGGTAGACCGTCGCCATGCCGCCGGCCGCGATGCGGGCGTCCACGCGGTAGCGGCCGTCGAGCGTCCGCCCGACGAGGGGGTCATCCAGGGTCGTGTCCACCCGGAGATTCTACGAGGGCCGCGCTCGGGTCCGAGCCGGGTACCGGATGGTTGCAGCGCAGCTGTGACGTGACCGCCCGCGGGGCCGGGGGATCCGGCCCCGCGGGACTCAGAACGCCGGGCGTTCCGGGTCGAGGGCGGCGCGGCCCTCCACCGGCGAGGAGGCCTCCGCGAAGCGGCGCTGCGGGATGCGGCCCGCACGGAAGGCCAGGCGCCCCGCCGACACGGCGTCCCGCATCGCGGCGGCCATCAGCACCGGGGACTGCGCGCGGGTCACCGCCGAGGCCAGCATCACCGCGGCGCACCCCAGTTCCATGGCCAGCGCGGCGTCCGAGGCGGTGCCGGCCCCCGCGTCGAGGATGACCGGGACGCCCGCCCGTTCGATCATCAGCTCGAAGTTGTGCGGGTTGCGGATGCCCATCCCGGAGCCGATCGGAGACCCGAGCGGCATGATCGCCGCGCACCCCACGTCCTCGAGCTTCCGCGCGAGCACCGGGTCGTCGTTCGTGTAGGGCAGGACCGTGAAGCCCTCGTCGACCAGGACCTCCGCCGCGTCCAGCAGCTCGACCCCGTCGGGCAGGAGCGTCCGCTCGTCCGCGACGACCTCCAGCTTGATCCAGTCGGTGCCGAGGGCCTCGCGTGCCAGCCGGGCCGTCAGCACGGCCTCGCCCGCCGTGAAGCAGCCCGCCGTGTTGGGCAGTACGGCGATCCCGAGCCGGGCCAGGACGGACAGCACCGAACCCTGGACCGTCGGGTCGAGGCGCCGCATCGCGACGGTGGTGAGTTCCGTGCCGGACGCGACCAGGGCCCGCTCCAGGATGTCCAGGCTCGGGGCCCCGCCCGTGCCCATGACCAGGCGCGAGGAGAAGGTCCGGCCGCCCAGGGTGAATACGTCGGGCACGTCCGCCATCCGGATCAGCCTCCCTGGACCGCGGTGAGGACCTCGACGCGGTCGCCCTCCGCCACGGAGGTGTAGGGCCACTGGCCGCGCGGCACCACGGTTTCGTTGAGGGCCGCGGCGACGCCCCTGGTGGCCTGGGTGAGGGTGGCGACCACGGCCGCGAGCATGGTGCCGGCCGCGATCTCGAGCGGCTCGCCGTTGACGGAGATGGTCATGCGTACGACTCCTGTCGCGTGAGGGCGAAACGGCGCGGGGTGAAGGGGCGGGCGAGCTCCGGCAGTTCGCCGGTGGTCAGCAGCTGCGCCATGACGTCGCCGGTCAGCGGGGTCAGCAGCACCCCGTTGCGGTAGTGCCCGGTGGCCAGGTGCAGGCCCGGCAGGTCGGTGGGGCCGAGCAGCGGGGCGTTGTCCGGCGACCCGGGCCGCAGCCCGGCCCGGGTCTCCACCAGCGGGAGCTCGGTAATGCCGGGCACCAGCTCGTGGGCGTCGCGCAGGAGCTCGTAGACCCCGCCCGCGGTGACGGTGGTGTCCCAGCCGAGTTCCTCGCTGGTGGCGCCGATGACGAGTTCGCCGTTCTCGCGGGGCACCAGGTAGACGTGGCTGCCGCGCACGACGGCCCGTACGGTCCGGGACAGGAACGGGGCGTACGCGGGCGGCACCGCGAGCCGCAGCACCTGGCCCTTCACCGGCCGTACGGGGGCCACGACCTGCGGCGGCACGCCGTCCAGCCGGCCGCTGAGCGAGCCCGCCGCCAGGACCACCTGGTCGGCACGCAGCTCCGTGGCGTCCCGGTCGTCGAGGACCGCGCCGACGGCCCGGTCGGCGCCGGTCAGCAGCCGGGACGCGGCCGCCCGGTGGAAGGCCACCCCGGCCCGCTCGCAGGCGGCGAGCAGCGCGGCCGAGAGCCGGCGCGGATCGACCTGGTGGTCGCCGTCCACGCGCAGGCCGCCGCGTACGCCTGGGGCCAGCATCGGCTCCAGCCGGCGGCACTCGCGGCCGGTCAGCCACTGCGACTCCAGGCCGCAGCGGCGCTGGAGCGCGTGCAGTTCGCGCAGGTGGAGGCGGTCGTCGGCGTCGAGGGCCACGGCGAGGGTGCCGCAGGCGCGGTAACCGATGTCCATGCCGCCGCTGGCGTCGGCCAGTTCGGCGGCGAACTGCGGGTAGCGGGCGGCGGAGGCGAGGTTGAGGCCGAGCAGGGTCTCCTCGCCGTAGTGCAGCTCGGTGACGGCGGCGAGCATGCCGGCCGCGACCTGCGCGGCGCCGCCGCCGGGCGCCGGATCGGCGAGGGCGGTGCGCAGTCCGGCGCGGGCCGCCCGCCAGGCGGTGACCAGGCCGATGATGCCGCCCCCGATGACGAGGACGTCGTAGCCGGAACCCCGGCTCTTCCTGGGTGGGTGCGCGGATGGATGCGCGGTCGTGTGCGCGGATGACTGCATGGGCGTCCAGCCCCTCCCTTCGCCGGCATGACCCGGATCAGGTTCGTACGGTCGGAGGCCGGCCAGCCTCCCTCTCAGCCCGGTGCGCCCGGACTCCCGCGATAGGTTCGGTGGCCAGAGTAACGCCGGGGCCGGGGGCGGGTAAGGCTGCCTCCCCGGTCCCGGCGCCCGCCCGGGAGCCGCGCGGTCCCCGCCCGCTATTCCTGACGGGTCGTCAGATGGCTAAGGTGGGCCGGGTGAGCGAGCAGACGGAACAGACCGAACACACCCAGCGCGCCGTCGTCGTGGTCGGCGCCGGAATGGCCGGGGTGCAGACCGCGGTCGCCCTGCGGGAACAGGGCTGGACCGGCCCCGTCACCCTCCTGGGCGCCGAACCCCACCAGCCCTACGACCGCCCCCCGCTGTCCAAGGCGGTGCTCCTCGGCAAGGCCGAGGACTCGGCCTTCGACGTCGACTTCGAGGGGCTCGGCATCGAACTGAGGCTCGGGGTCGAGGTCACCGGCCTGCGGGCCGCCGAGCACGAGGTGGACACCGAGGCGGGCCCGGTCCCGTACGGGGTCCTCGTGCTGGCGACCGGCGCGCGGCCGCTCACCCTGCCCGGCGCGGAGGGGGTCCCGGGCGTGCACCTGCTGCGCACCCTGGACGACGCGGCCCGGCTGCGGCCCGTGCTGGCGGCCGGATCCGCGGTGGTGGTCGTCGGCGCGGGCTGGATCGGCGCGGAGTTCGCCACGGCGGCGCGCGCGGCGGGCTGTGAGGTGACGGTGGTCGAAGCGGCCGACCGGGTGCTCGCCGGAGCCCTGCCGGCGGAGGTCGCCGAGCCGATGGAGCGCTGGTACGCGCAGGCGGGCGCCTCGCTGCTGACCGGCGTGCGGGTGGCCTCGGTCGAGGCGGGCCGGGTCCTGCTGGCGGACGGGCGCGTGCTGGAGGCCGGGGCCGTCGTGGTGGGCATCGGGGCCCGCCCGGCGACGGACTGGCTGGCCGGGTCGGAGGTCGAGCTGGGCCCGGACGGGGCGGTCGTCGCGGACGGCCACCTGCGCACCTCGGTGCCCGGGGTCTACGCGGTGGGGGACTGCGCCTCCTTCCCGTCGGCACGGTACGGGGCGCGGCTGCTCGTGCACCACTGGGACAACGCGCTGCAGGGCCCGAGGGCGGTCGCCGCGGACATCGTGGCCCGGGAAGCGGCGGCGGGGGACCCGGCGGGCCCGGACTCCGCGGGCCCGGATGCCGCTGGTCCCGATGCCGCGGACTCCGACTCCACGGGCCCGGATGCCGCGGGCCCGGTCTACGACCCGGTCCCGTACTTCTGGTCGGAGCAGTTCGGCCGCTTCGTGCAGTACGCGGGCCACCACGGCGGCGCGGACGCGCCGCTGTGGCGCGGGGACCCGGAGGCCGACACCTGGTCGGTGTGCTGGCTGCGGGACGGCGCCCTGGCCGCGGTCCTCGCGGTGGGCCGGCCGCGCGACCTGGCCCAGGGCAGGCGCCTCATCGAGTCGGGCGCGGCCGTGGACCCGGCCAAGGTCGCCGATCCGGCGGTCGCGCTGAAGTCGACGGTGCTCTAGCGAGATGGCAGGCTTGTGCCCGTGACCGAGATTGACGCAAAGATCGATGCCCTTGTTCCCGCCTGGCTGTACCTCCCCGACATCGCGGAGATGCTCGACATCGAAGTGACGAAGGTCCGCCAGCTGGTCAAGGAAGGTCAGCTGCTCGCGGTGCGCCGCGGCGAGAACCGCTCCCTCCAGGTGCCCGCGGCCTTCATCGACGGGGACAAGATCGTCAAGGGCCTGGTCGGCCTGCTGACCGTGCTCCGCGACGACCGGTTCTCCGACACGGAGATCCTGGAATGGCTGTTCACCCCCGACGACTCCCTGCCGGGCACCCCGGTGCAGGCGCTGAGCGAGAACCGCGGCACGGAGGTGAAGCGCCGCGCTCAGGCGCTCGCCATCTGACTCGATTCCGCAGCAGGAGCACGACCCAGCCAGAGCAGTAGCAGCAGTACCAGAGCAGTGGCAGTAAGAGCAGTACGCAGCAGTACGCGGCGCAACGCCGCACGCGGGGGGGGGGGGGGGGGCGGGGCGGCGCGCGCCACAGAACTGCAGCAAGCGCAACAACACCACACAGGAGGGCTGAGACAGGCCGCACCCCAACGAGACGAACGCCCACGCGGA
>NZ_JBSGWY010000006.1:220129-225163 GCF_053609145.1 Streptomyces sp. NPDC054961
TACGCGATGTCCGTTGCTGTCGGGGGCGCCGCGCGGGCGGGGGGGGGCGGGCCGGGGCGGGGGCCCGCACACCGCGTACGTACGCACGAGACACACCATCCGGGGGTACCCATGTCCGCCATCGCCGCCCAGTTGTCCGACGCCCGGCTCTACCTGTGCACGGACGCCCGCAAGCGGCAGGGGGACCTCCCGGAGTTCCTGGACGCCGTCCTCGCCGGCGGGGTGGACATCGTCCAGCTCCGCGACAAGGGGATGGAGGCCGGTGAGGAGCTCGAGCACCTCCAGGTGTTCGCCGACGCGGCCCGCCGCCACGGCAAGCTGCTCGCCGTCAACGACCGCGCCGACGTCGCGCACGCCATCGCCTCCGACGTGCTCCACCTCGGCCAGGGGGACATCCCGGTGCCCGCCGCCCGCGCCGTCCTCGGCCGGGAGGTCCTCATCGGACGCTCCTGCCACTCCGAGGCCGAGGTCGACGCGGCCGCCGCCCAGCCCGGCGTCGACTACTTCTGCACCGGCCCCTGCTGGCCCACCCCCACCAAGCCCGGCCGCCACGCCCCCGGACTCGGGCTGGTCCGCCACGCGGCCTCACTCGCGCAGGACCGGCCGTGGTTCGCCATCGGCGGGATCGACGCCTCGAACCTCGACGAGGTGCTGGACGCCGGAGCCTCGCGCGTCGTGGTCGTCCGGGCCCTCACCGAGGCCTCCGACCCCGGTGCGGCCGCCGCCGACCTCGCCCACCGGGTCCGCGCCCGCCTCGGCTAGCCGTCCCGCCCGGCCCCACCCGCCCCGTCGGCCCGCCGCCCCTTCCGGGCGGCAGTCGTCTCATTTTCGCGTCCAAGGGATGGACAGGGCTTCGGTGTCCCCCGGCGCGCGTCTAACCTGCCGGTATGGCCCTTGGTACCGCTTCCACCTGGTCGGATCGTGCACACACGGTCCGAGACCTCCTCGCGTCCGGGCGCTCGTACTCCTTCGAGTTCTGGGCACCCAAGACCGAGAAGGGCGAGCGCAACCTCTGGAACGCCCTGCGCCGGATCGAGGCGGTGGCCCCCAGCTTCGTCTCCGTCACCTACGGGGCCGGCGGCTCCACCCGCGGCGGGACCGTGCGGGCCACCGAGCAGATCGCCGCGGACACCACGCTGACCCCCGTCGCGCACCTCACCGCCGTGGACCACTCCGTCGCCGAGCTGCGCCACGTCATCGGCCAGTTCGCCGACGCCGGCATCCGCAACATGCTCGCGCTGCGCGGAGACCCGCCGGGCGACCCGATGGGCCCGTGGGTCGCCCACCCCGAGGGCGTGCACTACGCCGCCGACCTCGTGCGCCTGCTCAAGGAGTCCGGCGACTTCTGCGTCGGCGTCGCGGCCTTCCCCGAGATGCACCCGCGCTCGGAGGACTGGGACACGGACATCCGGCACTTCGTGGACAAGTGCCGTGCGGGCGCCGACTACGCGATCACCCAGATGTTCTTCGACCCGGAGAATTATCTGAGGATGCGCGACAGCGTCGGAAAGGCGGGCTGCGAGACCCCGATCATCCCCGAAGTCATGCCTGTTGTGGGCATCAAGCAGCTCGACCGGCTTCCGCAACTCAGTACCGCGGTCTTCCCCGTGGCCGTGAAAGAGCGCATGCTCGCCGTCAAGGACGATCCGGCCGCTGTACGCTCCATTGGCATCGAGTTCGCCACGGAGTTCTGCGCGCGGCTGCTGTCCGAGGGTGTCCCGGGACTGCACTTCATCACGCTGAACAATTCCACGGCGACTCTCGAGATCTACGAGAACCTGGGCCTGCACCAGCGGGCCTGATCGGCCGTATCCGTGTGCGGCCGCACCGAGAGGGGCCATGCATGGGAATGACGGTCCTCTACATCGCGTTCGGTTTCGTCGCGCTGTGGCTGCTTGCCGAGGTCCTGATGCAGTACAAGGCCCGGCTGCGCTGGCGCCTGCTCGCTTTCGCGGGCTTCCTGGGCGTGGTCGCGGGCGTCGTCCTGCCGTCCGTGCTCGTCATCGCCGCCGGCGCGCTCGCCTTCGCGACCGGCCAGACGCTCGTGACCCTCTCCTTCCGCAAGGGCTTCGTGGCCGGCTGGGCGCTGCGCCGCGGCAAGACCGCGGCCGCCGAGGCCGCTCCGCAGCAGAGCCGGCGCCGCCGGGCCGCGGGCGGGCCGCGTCCGGAGCCGGCCCTGCGGGTGACGGCCCTGGAGTACGGCCCCGAGTCGGCGGCCGAGCCGGCGGCCGAGGAATCCGGAGCGTTCGCCGAAGAGGAGTTCGCCGGCGCCGAGTTCACCGCCGCCGCGCAGGGGCACACCGGGGACCAGCAGTTCTACGCCGCGCGGCAGGCGGACGAGGACACCGGCTCCTACGGGGTCCAGAGCTTCGAGACCGCCTCCTTCGCCGCGCCGTTCGGCGCGGGCGAGCAGGACTCCCACCAGTACGCGGCCTCCTACGACCCGCAGGGCCAGGGCGGCTACGACTACACCACCGGCTACCCGGCCCCCGGCGAACAGCAGGTCTACGCCGCGTACTCGGACCCGTACATCGGCACCGGCGGAGCCGTGGCCCCGCAGCAGCCGTACGAGTACACCCAGCCCGGCTCCTACGGGGGCTACGCCCACGACCCGTACGCGGCCTCGCAGCAGCAGTACTCCATGGACACCCCGCCCGGCGGGGTCTGGGTCCCCCAGCAGCGCTCCACCGAGGGGGCCGTGCCGGGCTACCCGGCCGAGGAGCAGCAGCAGTACCCGTACCAGGGCACGAGCGAGTACGACCAGTACCGCTACTAGGGCCACGGCCGTCTCTTCCGGATCTTGCCGGGCCGAACGGGACGGCCTGAGCCGGGCCGCCCGGCCCGGCCCGCGGGCGGCCGCTCCTACTGCGAACCGCGGAACTCCGCGCCTTCCACGATCAGTCCGGCCACCAGCGCCCCCGTCATCCCGGCGTGCGCCAGCCCGCCGCCGGGGTGCGCCCAGCCGCCGGCCAGGTACAGGCCCGGCAGAGCCGCCGTGTTGGCGGGGTAGAGTCCGGAGCCGCCGGCCCCCGCGAGGGCCGGAGCGGGCACCGCGCCGCCCAGCGCGCCCGTGGCCGCCTCCACGTCGGCCGGGCTCTGCGAGCGCCACCACAGCAAGCGCTCGCCCAGGTCGGGAACGGCCCGCGCGGCGAGGTCCAGCAGCTGCTGCGGATCGGGCCCGGCCCCCTGCGCGCACACCGCGCTCACGGTGACGGCCTCGTGGTCCGCGTCCGGCCGGGTGGCGGGATCGTCGGGTCGCAGCACGGTCAGCAGCGTGCCGGGGGAGTGGACCAGGGTCCGGTGCGCGGCGTCGGCGGGGCGGGGCCCGCGCAGCGCGAGGAACAGCGTGTACCGACTGGTGGCCCCCGGTCCCCGGGCCGGTACGGCCCCCGGCGCCGACTCCACGCCCAGCCGGCGCGGGTCCACCCCGCAGACGACGGAGTCGGCCTCCGCCACGGCGCCCCCGGCCAGCAGCAGCCCGGCCGCCCGGCCCTCGCGGACGAGCACCTCCTCGGCCCCGGCGCCGAACTCGAACCCGACCTTCCGCTCCAGGCACCGCTCGTACACGGCCGTGGCCAGCTCCCGGATCCCGCCGCGCACGTACCAGCTGCCGAAGGTCTGCTCCATGTAGGGCAGCACGGCCGCCGAGGCGGGCGCGGTCGCCGGATCGATTCCGTACGCCCGCACGCGCGCCGTCAGCAGCTCGCCCAGCCCGTCGCCGCCGAGCTCGCGCGCGGCCACCTCGGCCAGGGTCGGCGGGCGGCGGCGCAGCAGTCCGCTCCCGCGCAGGGCGGGGTAGGGGTCACGGCCCAGCACCTGCCAGTCGGGCCGCAGGGGCTCCTCGAGCAAGGGGCGGCGGGTGGCGTCCCAGGCGTCCCGGGCGCGGCCCAGGACCGCGCTCCAGCGGTCGCCGGCGCCCGGTCCGAAGGCCTCGTCGAGGACGGCGGCGGCGCCTCCGTGCGAGCCGCCGGGGAGGGTGACGCCGCGGCCGTCGGCGAGGACGTGCCGGACGGCCGGGTCGACCTGGACCAGCTCGGCGCACTCCTCCAGCGGACGCTTCCCGGTCTTGACGAAGAGGTCGCGGTAGACGGCGGGCAGGTGCACCAGCCCGGGGCCGGTGTCGAAGGCGAAGCCGTCCCGCTCGAACCGGCCGACGGCGCCGCCGTACGTCGTCCCCCGCTCGTACACCGTCACCCGGTGCCCCGCCACGGCCAGCCGGGCCGCCGTCGCCATCGCGCCCATCCCGGCGCCGATCACCGCAATACGTGCCATGCGGCTGAGCCTATCGAGCGGTGCGGGCCACCTCGGCGGCGAGGCGCTTCTCCTCGCGGCGCTGGGCCCGGCGGCGCAGGAAGCGGCGGATCCGGGTCCAGAGGTAGATCAGCAGGGCGAGTCCGGCGGCCAGCAGCACCGCGCAGATGATCGCGGCGGCCTGCGGGTTGAACATCGCGAAGGTGACGATCCCGGCCACGCCGAGGTCCTCGGCCGTGCTCATGATGACGTTGCTGAACGGTTCGGGCGAGGTGTTGATCGCCATGCGGGTGCCGGCCTTGACGAAATGGCTGGCCAGCGCGGTGGAGCCGCCCACGGCGCCGGCGGCGATGTCCGAGAGCGAACCGCTCTGCCCGGCCAGCAGCGCGCCGACCACCGCTCCGGCCAGGGGGCGGATCACGGTGTGCGCGGTGTCCCAGACCGAATCCACGTACGGGATCTTGTCGGCCACGGCCTCGCAGAGGAACAGCACCGCGGCGACGATCAGCACGTCGGTGCGTTGCAGGGAGGCGGGGACCTCGTCGCTGACGCCGGTCGCGCCGAAGATGCCGAGCAGGAGGACCACGGCGTACGCGTTGATCCCACTGGCCCAGCCGCTGGTGAAGACCAGGGGGAGGACACTCACCCGGTCATCATGCAATACGCGGTGAGGGGACGGGCGCCTTCCGGCGCCCCGCCCCCCACACCCCGAGAGGGGCCTGCCAGGGGGGGGCGCCACGCCCCGGCTGACCCGGGGGGCGGGCCCCCGCGCCCACACAAGGG
>NZ_JBSGWY010000007.1:0-40089 GCF_053609145.1 Streptomyces sp. NPDC054961
CCGACAACGGCAGGGGCATCCCGGCCCGGGGCCGCAGGAGCGGTCTGCTCAACCTCGACGACCGGGCGCGGAGCCTGGGCGGGTCCTTCACCGTGGACACCCCCGACGAGGGGGGCAGCCGGCTCGTCTGGCGGGCACCGCTCCCCACCGGGAGCTGACGGCCCACGCAATCAGCCCAGGCAAGCAGACTCGGGCAGCATCCGCTCCGCCTCCAGCCGGAATCCGGTGACGAGGTCGGGGCGGATCCGCAGGGCGCCGGTCATGGAGTCTCCCACCCAGGGACGCAGTAGGGCCGCGAACCGGGCCGCCTCGTCGGCGCCGGCCACCGGGCACGCGTAGCCGGTGACGACGACGCTCCAGCCGAGGTGGGTGACGGGATCGATGGCGTCCGCTTCGTAGGCGACGACCACACCGGGGGTATCGGCCGGGGCGACGAGGGAGGCGAGCGCCCCGTCGTCGTGGATCCGCACGATGATGTCGTCGCCCTCGACGAGGTGGTTGACCGGGCGGATGGCGGGCAGTGCGGACTGTGTGAAGACGATGCGCCCCAGGGACACCGTCCCCAGGAGCCTGAGTGCCTCGGCCCTGTCCAGCTCCCGCATACGCCGGCCGGTCCTCGTAGCGCCCGTGCGTCCGCCGAGGCGTCCTACGCCGTCCTGGTCCATGATCCGCACCTTCATCCGGTATCGATCGTTCACGGCTTCCGCGTCACCAGCCTCCCCCGCGATCACCGCGGGAACCAGGGCCGAATGGTCCCGAGCAGGACACCGGTCTCGGACGCCCGTGCGATCAGGCCGCCACCACCCGCAGCACGCGGTCGGCGCCGAGCACCCGCATCGACCTGGCCACCAGAGGTGGCACCTCGCACAGCCGGAGCCGGGTTCCGGCCCGGCGGCAGTGTTGGTCGGCACGCAGGAACAGGCCGATGCCCCAAGTGCGGCACTAGCTCATCGCACGCGGACCGGCCCCGGGAAGGTCCACATGCCCCCACCCGGGGCCGAAGGTCCCTCTTTCCGAGGGCTCAGCGCGCGGGGGGGCAGCCGAATGAGGGCCTATCGGCCCTGTCCGTTCGGCCCCTGGGGCGGCAGGATGCTGGAGTTCGGGCGCCCCGCACGGACCCAGGCGAAGGAGTTGCGTCATGACGGACAGCGGTGCCCCCTCTCCCACCAGTCCTCCGATCACGATCTTCCTCCTCGACGACCACGAAGTCGTACGCCGCGGGGTGCACGACCTGCTGGACGCGGAGCCCGACCTGGACGTGATCGGCGAGGCGGGCACGGCCGAACAGGCTCTGATCCGCATCCCCGCACTGCGACCCCAGGTGGCCGTCCTCGACGTACGGCTCCAAGACGGCGACGGCGTGAGCGTCTGCCGCGAGCTCCGCTCCAAGATGCCCGAGCTGGCCTGCCTGATGCTCACCTCCTTCGACGACGAGGAGGCCCTGCTGGACGCCGTGATGGCGGGCGCCTCCGGATACGTGCTGAAGCAGATCACCGGAACCGACCTGGTCACCGCCGTCCGCACGGTCGCGGCCGGCCAGTCCATGCTCGATCCCGGAGCCACGACCCGGCTGATGGCCCGCATGCGCGGCGACGTGCCCAAGGAGGAGCAGGTCCCGGGCCTGCCCGGCTTCACCGACCGGGAGAAGGAGATCCTCGTCATGGTCAGCGAGGGGCTCACCAACCGGGAGATCGGCAAACGGATGTACCTCGCCGAGAAGACCGTCAAGAACATCATCTCGCGGCTGCTCACCAAGCTGGGGGTGGAGCGTCGCGTCCAGGCAGCAGTGATCGCCAGCCACGCGCTGACCCCGCCGAGCCAGCACCCCGCGCGGGCTGCCGAGTAGCCGCAGGCCTGGCATGCGGGAGGGCCGGGCACGCCGTACAGTCGCAGGCCCGGCCTCCCTCCTGACCCGGGCCGGGTCAGGCGTGCGGGACCACCATCACAGGACAGACCGAGTGGTGCAGGACGGCATGGGCCACCGACCCGATGTGCGCCCCGACCGCCGACTCCCGGACCCGGCGGCCGACGACGAGCAGTTGCGCGTCGGACGCGGCGGTCAGCAGCACGTGGCCACCGCTGCCCTGCTCCACGTGCGTGATGACTTCCACCTCCGGGTACTTCAGCCGCCACGGCTCCAGCGCCTGCTCCAGCGCGGCCTTCTCGTACGGCTCCAGGCCACCGAACTGGTCGGCGATCCACATCGACCCGGGGCTGGACCCGTAGACCGGGGGCAGGCTCCAGGCGCGGACCGCACGGAGCGGTACCTTGCGTACCGCGGCCGCCTCGAAGGCGACGCGCAGCACTTCGGCGGACTCCTCCACGCCGCCCTGCTGTCCGACGACGACCTCGCCCTCCTCCGGCACGGCCACCGGCCTGCCGTGCGCGGAGCGTACGGAGACGACGGGGCACTCCGCGGCGGCGATCACCTGCTGACCGTAGGAGCCCAGCAGGAATCCGACCAGCGCTCCGTGTCCACGCGTGCCGATGACCAGCATCTCCGTGTCCTTGGCGGCGTGCAGGAGAGCCGGCACCGGCACGTCGGAGAGCACTTCCGCGGTGAGGTCCAGTCCCGGGTACCGGTGGCTGAGCTCGCCGCCCACCTCCTTCAGAATGTCATCGGCGCGGCCGGCTTCGGTGTCGCGGTCCTGGACGATCGGGCCCGCGAGCGGCGCCCACAGCCAGGCGTGGACCACGTTCAGGGGCAGGTCACGCCGTACGGCCTCCCGTGCGGCCCAGTCCGCCGCGGCCCGGCTCTGGGGGGATCCGTCCACTCCGACGACGATGGCGCGCTTCACAAGTCTGTCCTCCGTACTGATGCCGCGGCATCGGGGTCGGTCGGCAGGGGAGCGGCACCGGCCGGGGGGACCGGCGCCGCTGCACTCACCTTCGCCGCTCGGCGCCTCGGCCCACAGGGGCCAACAGTCCCTCCCCCAGGGCCGGTCCTCCCCTCCCGACAGCCGCTCGGGGAGAGCAGTGTGGAGGCATCGGCTCAGTCGACGAACGTCCCGGACCGTCGCACGCAGGAGCGGGCATGACCGCGTACCCCATCTCGGACCTCGACGCGCACTGGCGCGCCGCCAACTACCTGGCCGTCGGCCAGATCTACCTCATGGACAACCCCCTGCTCACCGAGCCGCTGCGGCCCGAGCACATCAAGCCGCGGCTGCTCGGCCACTGGGGCACCTCCCCCGGCCTGAACCTCGTCCACACCCACCTGAACCGTGTGATCAGGGACCGCTCGCTGGACGCCCTGTGCGTCTGGGGTCCGGGCCACGGCGGCCCGGCGGTGCTGGCCAACTCCTGGCTGGAGGGCACCTACACCGAGACCTACCCGGACATCACGCGGGACGCGGCCGGCATGGGCACGCTGTTCCGGCAGTTCTCCTTCCCCGGCGGAGTGCCCAGCCACGTCGCCCCCGAGACGCCCGGCTCGATCCACGAGGGCGGCGAACTCGGCTACTCGCTGGCCCACGCCTACGGAGCCGCCTTCGACCACCCCGGCCTGCTGGTCGCCTGCGTCATCGGCGACGGCGAGGCCGAGACGGGGCCGCTGGCCGCCTCCTGGCACTCCAACAAGTTCCTGGACCAGGTCCACGACGGAGCCGTACTGCCGATCCTGCACCTCAACGGCTACAAGATCGCCAACCCGAGCGTGCTGTCACGCGTCCCCGAAGCCGAACTCGACTCCCTGTTACGGGGATACGGCCACGACCCGCTGTACGTGACCGGCAGCGACCCCGCCCTGGTACACCGGGCCATGGCCCGCGCGATGGACCACGCCGTGGACCGCATCGCCCTCATCCAGGAACGGGCCCGGAACGGAAGCAGCGGTCCCCAGCGGGAGTACGCCCGCTGGCCGATGATCGTGCTGCGCACCCCCAAGGGCTGGACCGGACCGGCGACCGTCGACGGCGAACCGGTCGAGGGCACCTGGCGGTCCCACCAGGTCCCGCTCGCCGGAGTACGCGAGAATCCCGCACACCTCAGGCAGTTGGAGGACTGGCTGCGCTCGTACCGGCCCGAGGAGCTCTTCGACGCCGACGGGCGTCCCTCCGAGCAGGTCCTCGCCTGTCTCCCTGAGGGCGAGCGCCGCCTGGGCGCCAGCCCGTACGCGAACGGCGGCCGGCTGCTGCGGCCCCTCCCGTTGCCCGCTCTCGACGTGCAAGCCGTCCCCGTCGACAAGCCGGGCAGCACCCTCCACGAACCGACCCGCGTCCTCGGGCGCTTCCTCACCCAGATCATGCGCGACACCGCCGAGCGGAGGGACTTCAGGGTCGTCGGACCGGACGAGACCGCCTCCAACCGGCTGGACGACCTGTACGACGTCACCGGCAAAGCCTGGCAGGGCTTGACCGAGGCCACGGACAGGAACCTGTCCCGGGACGGCCGTGTCATGGAGATCCTCTCCGAACACGTCTGCCAGGGCTGGTTGGAGGGCTACCTCCTCACCGGCCGCCACGGCCTCTTCTCGACCTACGAGGCGTTCGCCCACATCGTCGACTCCATGGTCGGCCAGCACATCAAGTGGCTCAAGACCTCGCGCGAGCTGCCCTGGCGTGCCCCCATCGCCTCGCTCAACTACCTGCTCACCTCGCACGTCTGGCGCCAGGACAACAACGGCTTCTCCCACCAGGACCCCGGCTTCGTCGACCACGTCCTCAACAAGTGCCCCGAAGTCGTGCGCGCCTACTTCCCCCCGGACGCCAACACCCTGCTCGCCGTGGCCGACCACGCCCTGCGCAGCCGCGACCAGGTCAATGTGATCGTCGCCGGGAAGCAGCCCTCCTTCGACTGGCTGGCCATCGGCGAGGCCCGCGTCCACGTCGCGCGAGGCGCCGGCGTCTGGGAGTGGGCCGGGACGGACGACGGCTCTCGCGAACCGGACGTCGTACTCGCCTGCGCCGGCGACGTGCCCACCATGGAGGTCCTGGCCGCCTCGGCCCTGCTCCGCGAGCACCTCCCCTCGCTGGCCGTCCGGGTCGTCAACGTCGTCGACATCGCCCGGCTGATGCCCCACGAGGAACATCCGCACGGCATGACCGACACCGAGTACAACGCCCTCTTCACCACCGACAAGCCCGTGATCTTCGCCTACCACGGCTATCCATGGCTCATCCACCGTCTCGCCTACCGACGCACCGGCCACGCCCACCTGCACGTCCGCGGCTACAAGGAGTCCGGGACCACCACGACACCCTTCGACATGGTCGTACGCAACGACCTCGACCGCTACCGGCTCGTCATGGACGTCATCGACCGCGTCCCCGGTCTCGCCGACCGCGCCGAATCCCTGCGCCAGAGCATGTGCGACCAGCGCATCCGCCACCACGACTGGATCCGCGCCCACGGAACCGACCTGCCGGAGGTCGCCGACTGGTCCTGGCCGTACTGAGCCCACACCGGACCACGGCGCCCGGACCGTACTGGGCCGGGGAGGGACCGATCGGCCCTCCCGGGCCCAGCGACCGGCAAGGTCGGCTCGAGCTACGACAACGCCCTCGCCGAGAGCTTCTGGCAAGGGCTGAAGAGGGAGACGACGCACCAGAGGCTGTTCTCGACGATTGAGCCGCGCGGGCTTCTTCAACCACCTCAACGACGAACGCCGCATCGACATCGCCGAGCAGTTCATCCCCCTCACCGAGGAAGCGGGCCTGCCGATGACCCACCTCGCCATGGCCTTCGCCATCGCCCACCCCGCAGTCACCAGCGCCCTGGCCGGAGCGCGGACCATGGCCCACCTCGATGACCTCCTCGCCGGCCTCGACGTCCGCCTCGGCGACGACATCCTGGACCGGATCGACGAGATCGTCCCGCCCGGCACCGACGTCGGCGCCCTCGACCAGGACTACCTGCCGCCCGCCTGTACAACGCGGGCCTGCGCCGCCGTCCCGCCGGCGAACGCGCAGCCGCCTGACTCCCCCGCCCTGCGTCGGCGCCAGACCACCCAAGACGTGGGCGGAGAACGAGGGGCCCTGTCGCGGTCCAGCCAGTGGCCTTGCGGACGGTCAGGCGCCGGGCAGCTTCGGCACCGGGGGCTGCAAGCTCCGCAGGAGCCCCCGGCTTCCGGGGCCGGCCCGAATTCGGCGGCGGCCCCGGACCGACGCTTCCGCTACAGGAGCCACCGGTTGCGGCGGACGACGGGCAGGCTCCGCCAGGCGGTCCCCAGCCCCCAGAAGCGCCCGGCTCCGATCGCCGCCAGCATCACCAGGACGGCCGCGTACAGGACGTGATAGTCCACCAGCGGGTTCGTCGACATGCTGAGGCTGCCGTCCGAAAGGTGCTGGGCCGGAGGCCACTCGGCAGCCCACATCAGCGCCATCATCGCGGTGCCCGCGACAGCAGCGGCCCTCAGCGCGACACCGCTCACCAGAGCGATGCCGATGCCGAGCAGTCCCAGCATGAAAGCCCAGTCGGCCCAGGCCGCCCCGGCCCAGGCGTGGAAGGTCTCCTCCAGCGGGCCGGCGGAGACATGACTCAGGAAGCCCTTGGTGGGAGACCCACCGTCGATCCACCCCTTGCCCGACGGAGTCGCGTACCCCCAGCCGAACGCCTTGTCGCCGAAGGCCCAGAGGAACGTGAACGAGGTCAGCAGGCGAGTCGTCGCCGCGATGCGCGCCACGGCCACAGGTGCGGCGAGCTCATCAACCGCGCTGTCGGACGTCGTTGTGGCCCAGACGGCCTTTCGCCACCCTGCGAGGGACATCCCGTGCTGACGGTGCTGGTGCAGAGCCATGACGTAGAACCCTTTCCTCACGGCAGGCCGTGCGCCTGCCCATCGCCAATGTCCCTGCTTGGAGGGCGGCGTGACCCGGGGCCGACCGGCCCGCACCGAGTGGCCAAACGTCCCTCACTGCAACGAAGTTCAGCTCGTCCGCACACGAAGGAGACCTTGGAGTCGACTACCTGGCCCTGACGGCCTCACGCCCGGGTACGGACGGTCCCCAAGCCGGGCCGATTAGCACTGGCCGGAGGAGGGTGACCGAAGCGAGGCTGATGCCGACGGAGGAGGAATTCACATGAGCCATCTCAAGTCCCGTCCCGTCATTGACGTGTTGGTGAACAAGCGAGGGCCGGTGCCCGAGGGCGCGTCCGAGTACGTCCGGGCGAAGATGCTGGCGGCGATCGCACACGTGGGGCCACCGGTGCTTGCAGTCCGTGCCAAGCTCACGCAGGCGGCCGACCCGCCGGCGAGCCGTCCGGCCATCGCCCAGGCCGTGGTGGACGTGAACGGCCACCCGGTGCGCGCCCACTGCGCCGCGGACACCATGTTCGAGGCGGTCGATCTCCTGCAGGAGCGACCGCGGCCACGCCCTCACCTCAGTACTGGGGCGAGCGCATTCCACGGGAAGTGGCGCAGGAGTTGGCCGAGCGGCACCCCGATCTGGAGATCACCACGGAGCAAGGGGACGGCCGGCCCCTGACCGTCCTGACCGCTGCCGCGCAGCGGGCCGAACTGCTGGTACTGGGCTCGCACGGGCTGGCGGCGACGGCGGGTTTCCTCGTGGGATCCGTGCCCCAGGCCGTACTCGCCCACGCCGAGCGCCCCGTAGTCGTCGTGCGGCCCGGTGCCTGGATAGCTCGTCGAACAGGGTGTGACGATCGTTCTCGGGCCCACGGCTGCGGACGGCCACTTCCGCCTGGCCGACGGCACCATGAGCCAGGTCCCCTACCAGGACGCCACCCGCCACATCATCCACGCCATGGCCAGCATCTGTCGCCTGTTCATCGCCTACGCCAACCGCCGCGGCTGGGAACAGGTCCCCGCCGACTCCTGGCAGTACCAGGGCAACTCCGGAACCGTGCCGAAGATGTTCGTCCCGCCGAAGGCGTCCACCGGAGGGCTGATGCGGGTGCGCGCGTCCACCGGGTAGATGAAGGGAACGGCCACCTCGTGCACGTGGTCGGCGGCGGCTTTCACCTCGGCGTGGGCGATCATCACGGCCGCCGAGACCAGACCATGGACCGAGACCCCGTTCGCGCGCCCGACCCGGACCAGCGCCGACGTCGTACCTCTGCCCGTTCCGGCACCGCGACCGGTTCGAAGAGTTCTTCCATAGTCGGCCATAGCGTGCGTGCCCACTGACCGATACCCAGCCGAAACACAGCCGTGGGGCGCTCGAAGCAGTCCCCTGATGAACCGGAAGTGCGCCTCGCCGAGGCTGTGCCGGTACCCGAGTACCCGATCCCCGGTGTACGCGACATCGGAAGGCAGCTGCCGTGCTGAGCACCCCGTACCGTTCCGAGGCCACCGAGAAGGCGGGGCCCGCCGACCCGGCCCCTCAGGCGCGCCCGTCTCGCTCCGGCAGCCGCACCGGCAGCCTCCGTACCGGTGGCGGGCGCGGTCGGTTGACCGCCGCCGCCGCGGTCTGCTCCGCCCTGCTGATGGCGCTGCACGCGTGGATCCCGAACGGGTTCGGCAACCTCGGCAGCCTGTTCCAGACGTTCCTGCCCTGGACCGGGCTGAGCGTCCCCGTGCTGCTGGCACTGGCGGCGGTGCGACGCTCGCGGCTCGCGGCCGTCGCCGTCCTGGCCCCCGCGGTCGCATGGGTCTCCCTCTTCGGCGGGACGCTCACCGACAGGCGTTCCGGCATCGGGGACTTCACCGTGGTCAGCCACAACGTGGACGAGGAGAACCCCGACCCGGCGCGGACCGCGCGAGCACTCGCCGCGTCGGGCGCGGACGTACTGGCCCTGGAGGAGATGTCCCCGAAGGCCACGCCCGTCTACGAGCGCGAGCTGGCCGCCGGCTATCCGCACCACTCCGATAGCCTCGGCGTCAGGCTGTGGAGCAAGCACCCGCTGACCGACGTACAAACGGTGCCGATCATGCCCTGGACGCGTGCCGTGCGGGCCACCGTCGACACCCCGGGCGGGCCCGTCGCGGTCTACGCCGCCCACCTCGCTTCGGTACGGGTCACCCCGGCCGCCGGTTTCACCACCGCGCGCCGCAACGAAGCCGCCGGGAAGCTGGCCGCGGCCGTACGGGCGGAGCCGCTGCCCCGGGTCGTCGTGATGGGCGACTTCAACGGGACGGCCGATGACTCGGCACTGCGGCCGGTGACCGCACTGCTCCGCCCGGCGCAGCGGGAGGCGGGGGCCGGCTTCGGCTTCACCTGGCCCGCCTCGTTCCCGGTGGTCCGCATCGACCAGATCCTGGTGAAGGGGGTGAACCCGGTCTCCTCGTGGACCCTGCCGCCCACCGGCAGCGACCACCTGCCCGTCGCGGCCTCCCTGCGGCTGTGACCGCGCCACGCGACCCACTGACTACGATGGTCGGATCATATGTCCGTTGATGAGGAAGTAGGTGGCGTGCCGGAAACCCGGGTCCCCGACCCCGTCAGCGTCCTCGTCGTCGAGGACGACACCACCATCCGCCGCGCCGTCCAGCTGTCCCTGGAGCGGTACGGCTACCGGGTCGCGGTGGCAGCGGACGGACTCGGCGGCCTGGAGGCATTCCGGGCCGGTGCGCACGACCTCCTGATCCTGGACGTGATGCTGCCCGAACTCGACGGCATCGGCCTGTGCCGGCGGATCCGCGAGGAGAGCCTGGTCCCGGTCCTGATGATGTCCGCGCGCGGTGACGCCCTCGACGTGGTCGCCGGGCTGGAGGCGGGCGCCGACGACTACGTCGTCAAACCCGTCGACACCGCCGTCCTCGTCGCCCGCATCCGTACGCTGCTGCGCCGCGCGACCTTCCGGCCGGCCGAGCCGGGAACGAGTACGGCCGGATCCGTCGCGCCGGCGGAGTCCGCGGTCACCTCCCCTGACGCCGGGACGGCCCCGGGGGTACTGGCGTTCGGCGACCTCACCGTGAACACCCTAGGCCTGGAGGTCCACCGGGGCGGACGGCCCGTTCCGCTGACCCCCACCGAACTGCGCCTGCTGCTGGAGTTCGCCGCGGCCCCCGGCGCCGTACTGGACCGGCGCCGGCTGCTGCGCGACGTCTGGGACTACGGCTGGGAAGGCGACACCCGGGTCGTGGACCTGTGCGTGCTGCGGCTGCGCAAGAAGATCGGCGCCGGCCGGATCGAGACCGTCCGCGGCTTCGGCTACAAACTCGTCCGCGACTGAGGGGCCCGTCCGGAACCATGGCACCGCTCAACCCGCGCGCCCTGCGCTGGAAGATCGCCGCGCTCACCGCGGCCGCCTGCTGCGCCGTGGCCGCCGTGATCGGCGTACTCGTCCACCAGGCGATGGCCCAACGCGGCGACCGGACCGGAAACGAACGCCTCGCCGCACGGCTGAGCGCCGCCGAGCGCGAGTACGTGCGTACGGGCAGCGCGCCGCTCGACGTGGAGGTCCTCGCGCCGGAGCGGCTCGACGCACCGCTCGCGCGGGCCCTGGCCGCCAAGGACCCTGCCAGTCTGTATGCGACCTGGTACGACCGCAAACCCCCCAACTGGTACTGGCTGTGGGCGGCCATGCCCGTCGAGGGCGGCCGGGTGCTCGTCGCCCGGACGGACATGAGCTCCGAGGTGCGCGGCCTCCAGCTCCTGGACCGCAGCATCGTCAAGGCCGTGCTCGCCGCCCTCCTGGTCGTCGTCCCGCTCGCCGCCCTGGCGACCGAGCCGATGAACCGCAGGCTGCGCCGCGGCTCCCGTACCGCTCGGGCCATCGCCGACGGCGACCTCGACGCCCGGATCGGCCCCGGCGGCCGGGCCCGTGACGAGATCACCGAGATGTCGGCGGCCGTGGACGAGATGGCCGCGGCCCTGCAGCGCAAACTCGAGGGCGAACGGCGCTTCACGGCGGACGTCGCGCACGAACTGCGCACCCCGCTGATGGGCCTTTCCACCGCCGCCGGGCTCCTCCCCGAGGACGACGAGGTGGCCGGACTCGTACGCGACCGGGTCCGGGCCATGAATGCTCTGGTCGAGGACCTCCTGGAGATCTCCCGGCTCGACGCCGGCGCCGAGCGGGCCCGGACCGACGCGGTGCCGCTGGGCGAGCTGGTCACCGACGTCGTACGCCGCACCGGGACGCCGACCGGCGTCGTGGCCCGTGGCGCCGGGGTGGTGGAGACCGACCCGCGCCGGGTGGAACGGATCGTGGTCAACCTCGTGACGAACGCCCATCGGCACGGAACGGCCCCCGTCGAGGTCACTGTCGCGGGTGCGCGGATCGTCGTACGGGACCACGGGCCCGGTTTCCCCGCCGAGCTGCTCGACGAGGGCCCGCAGCGCTTCCGCACGGGAACCGCCGAGCGGGGGCGCGGGCACGGCCTCGGACTGACCATCGCGCTCGGGCAGGCCGGGGTACTCGGGGCCCGGCTGGCCTTCGCGAACGCCCCGGACGGGGGCGCGGTGGCCACCCTCGACCTGGACGCCCGACCCTCGGACCGGCCTGAAACGGAACCGCAACACGACCTCCCGGTGGTGGAAACGGGGTCGCACCGGTCCGGAAGTGCGCCTCCTCGAGGGTGATTCGGGTGCGGGATCCGCACCCGTCTTCCTGGAGGTTCCCCGATGTCCGCCGACCACCACCGCTCCCTTTCCGGCTTCCGCAGGACCGGCTTCCGCAGGACCGGCTTCCGCCGGTCCGTCGTCGTCCCGCTGGCGTCCGCTCTCGTCATGGCGACCGGTACGGGCGCCTGGTACGCCTTCGGTGGCGACGGGCTCCGGAATCCGGGCGTCTCCCCGGAGAGCGCCGCGGTCGCCTCCTTCGCCGGGTCGCTGGACCTGCCCTGGCCGGCGGAGGGCCAGTCGAGCGCGGAGGTCGAGGGCATCGGCAGCCTCGGCACCAAGGGCGATCAGATGCCGGTACCGATCGCCAGCATCACCAAGGTCATGACCGCCTACGTCATCCTCACCGGTCACCCGGTGTCCGGCAACGGTGACGGCGAGGAGGTGACCGCGGACCAGCAGGCCGCCGACGAGTCGTTCTCCACCGCGGAGTCGACCGCACCCGTGGTGGCCGGACACCGGTACACCCAACGCCAGCTCCTGGAGCTCATGATGCTGCCCTCCGGAAACAACGTCGCCAGGCTGCTGGCCCGTTGGGACTCCGGCGATCAGGAACGGTTCACGCTGAAGATGAACAAGGCCGCCGCCGCACTCGGAATGGACCGCACCACCTACACCGGGGCCTCCGGCATCGAAGCCAGCACGCAGAGCACGGCCGCCGACCAACTGAAACTGGCCCACGCCGTCATGAAGAACGAGGCCTTCCGCGCGATCGTGGCCACACCCGCCATCACCGCCCCCGGCTCCGGCACGCCGATCCGCAACAGCAACAAGCTGCTCGGTCAGGACGGCGTCATCGGCCTGAAGACCGGCTCCTCCACCCCGGCGGGCGGCAACCTCATGTGGGCCGCCACCCAGGAGGTGGCGGGCGTCTCCCGCCTCATCCTCGGAGTCGTCCTCCACCAGCAGGCCGACACCAACCCCACCGCCGGCATGGCCGCGGCCTTCGAAGCCAGCCGCACCCTGATCACGGCCATCCGCTCCGCCCTCCCCTACGCCCTGGCCGCCCAGGACCCGAAGGACTGACCGGCGCCTTCGGGGCCGATCAGAACGGGCCGTAGAGCCAGTTGCCCGGGGGCATTCGGGTCCTCACTGGTGAAGAACCCCACCACGGCGGCGTCGATTTCAGCCGGATCCCATGTGCCGCCCCCGTCCCCGTCACGGTCCAGGCGGCGGAACGCCTCCTCCATCCGCTGCGCGGGCACCCCACCGATCGCCTGGCTGAGCCGCAGGTACTCGTCCAGCCCGATCAGTCCGTCGTCGTCGACGTCCGTAAGGGCGAGCCAAGCCGAGGCCCCCGCGTGCAGGGTCTCCAGCCTTTTCCAACCTGCCTGCGATGTCGGGCCGTTGATGCTCAAGGTCTGTACGGAACGACGAAGCTCCTGGCAGACGGGTTCTCGACCAAGATCACCCATGTCCGCCAGGAGCTTCGCGTGCTTGTCTACCCGTCGTCGATCGATCTGTCCAGCCGTACCCTGCGCCACCTGACCGAGCAGCTCGCCGTCCGGCAGCGGGAGATCGGCACGCGGTGGCGGCGCCTGCCGGCCGGCCGCCAGGCCCTGCTTGCCCCGGCCCATCTGCGGTGCGGCGACACCTACGCCCAACTCGCCGCCGGGTTCGGCATCGGGATCGCAACCGTGTACCGCTCCATACGCGAGGCAATCGAGGTCTTGGCCGCTCTCGCCCCGACCCTGGCCGAGGCGATGGAGACGGCCCGGACGAAGGCATACGTGATCCTGGACGGCACGCTGCCGCCGATCGACCGGATCGCTGCCGACACCCCGTACTACTCGGGCAGGCACAAGCGGCACGGCAGGAACGTCCAGGTCCTCACCGACCCGTTCGGCCGACCGCTCTGGGCATCGCCGGCCCTTCCCGGCTCCACCCACGACCTGACCGCCGCCCGAAGCCACGGCATCGTCGACGCGCTCGCCACCACGGGGCTGAAATGCTGGGCGGACAAGACATACCAAGGCGCCGGCCGCCACATCCGAGTCCCCTTCCGGGGCCGCCGACTCAAGCGCTGGAAGCGACGGCACAACAGCAGCCACGCCAAGATCCGCTGCGTCGGAGAGGAAGCCATGGCCGTCCTGAAGGGCTGGCGCCTACTGCGGAAACTCCGCTGCAGCACAAACCGGATCACCGGCATCGTGAAGGCCGTCCTCGTCCTCCACCACACCGCAACCTGAGGTTGGAAAAGGCTCACTGTCCGTGACGGCACGGCGGCGTGCTTTGAGGGACGGCAGGCTGCCCTGGACGTGGGTACGGTGGTGTAGGTGGGTGGTGGAACCGACCGGTGGAAAATGCGGTAAATCAGTCGGACTTCGTCGCCCACCTGACGGGGACGCCGCCCGCGTCTTCGGGGAAATCCCCGGTATCCGTGGTGTCAGCGGATGAAATGAAATCCGGCACCGTCGTCGCCGGCGGGCCGAGATCTCCGCCCCCTTTGGAGGGACGCATGACGAGCACAGCGGGTTTTGCAAACTCATCGGTAGCGACCCAGTCGTGGGAACCCTATGTTGAGGACGGCCGGGCGACGGGTGAGATCCATTGGCTCGTCCAGGCGGAAGAGGGCCAGGTATCGGGACTGTGGAGGATCGGCCCCGAGGAAGGCGCGGAGTTCCCCTACAAGCCCGCGGCCACCGACACGTTCCACGTGATCGAGGGTGAGGCCGAGCTGGAGACCCCTGACGGCGAGAAGATCGAGGTCATTGCCGGGGGCATCTATTCCTTCCCGGTCGGATTCACGGCCACCTGGAGAACCCGCTCGCCGTTCATGAAGTTCTTCGTCGTGGGCTGAGGACGGGCGCTGTACGCAGCGTGACACCGGCGTCGGCGTACGCACGGAAGATCAATCGGGAAGACGTGAATTCCTCAGAGAGCGTGGCGCGCGACCAGCTGCGGCCCATTCCCGGATAGTGGCTCGCGAGTCAGGCCAGACGACGGAAAGGGAGCAGATTGTGGCGACGTCAGATTCTGAAGTGGATGTCGTGATCGTGGGCGGCGGTTTCGCCGGTGTGACGGCTGCGCGTGAATTGTCGGCGCGCGGGCGTCGGGCGGTTCTGGTGGAGGCGCGTGACCGGCTGGGCGGCCGGACCTACACAAAGGACCACGCCGGGCATGCAATGGAACTCGGCGGCACGTGGGTCCACCCCCTGCAGCCGCACGTGTGGGCCGAGGTCGACCGGTACGCGGTCGAGACCGAGACATTCCCGGTGCTGGAGGGGCTGCGGCAGGCGGTCGTCTCCGACGGCCGCGTCGTGGACCTGTCCGACGACGACGTCGAGCGGGCAGTGGAGGCGTTCGACCAGTTCTGCGCTCCGGGCACGACCCTGTTCCCGGAGCCGTTCCTGGAAACGGTGAGTTCGGACCCGGATGGCCTCGGTAAGCGGTCGCTGCGTGAGCAACTCGACAGCTTCAAGGCCGAGCCGGCGCTGCGCGACTGGGTGGAGGGGATGTGCTCTTTGGTCGCGTTCGGCCCGCTCGATCAGTCCGGTGCGAGCGAGATCTACCGGTGCTACGCCTTGGCCGGGTACAGCGCGGCGCAGGCCATGGCCGCACTGTCGGCGACGAAGCTGGTGAAGGGGACACGGGAGCTGATCAACTCCATCGCCGGGCAGGCCACCCTGGCAGACATCCGCCTCAACTCGCCCGTGCGGCGCGTCGTCCAGACCGGTGACGGGGTGCGGGTCGAGCTGGAGAGCGGCGAGGCCGTCAGCGCGCCGACCGCGCTGATCGCGCTGCCGATGAACGTCCTGAACAGCGTGGAGTTCGAGCCCGGCCTGTCCGAGATCAAGCGGACCGCGTCGGCCGACCGTCACGCGGGTGCCGGCATGAAGTGCTATGTGCGCGTCAAGGGCGACATCGGCAACGTCAGCATCGTGGCCCCCGAGGCCCAGGCGGTCAACTATCTGGTGACCTACGCCCACGGCCCGGAGGGTTCGTGGCTGATCGTGTTCTCCGCCAACCCGGACCAGCTGCAGATGAGCCAGTTCGACGACACCCAGGGGATGCAGACTGCGCTGCAGCCGTTGCTCCCGGGTGTTGAGGTGGAGAGCATCGTCGGCTGGGACTGGTCCAACGACCCGCTCGCGCTGGGCACGTGGTGCATCTACCGGCCGGGACAGCTGGCGAAGGTGCTGCCGGAGCTGCGCACCACCGAAGGGCGGCTGTTCTTCGCGGGCGCCGACTCGTCGATCACATGGCGCGGCTTCATCGACGGGGCGATCGAGAGCGGATACCGCTCCGCCCGCGACATCGACAGTTATCTGAACGGCGGCGGGACCTCGGCTCAGAGCTGAGACGGCGGGCCGGCCAAGAGGCTCCAGAGCGGGGTCAGCGGGCGGCGGGTGTGGTGTTGTCACCGCCGCCCGCTGTCGGCTGGTCCCGCTTTCGTCTGGTTTCCTGTACCGCGTGCACCATGAGGCGGGCGGCCACGCCGATCAGCAGGAGATTGACCGTCATCTGTCCCGTGGTGAGCAGCCGGGCCGGTTGGGTGCGCGCTGTAATGTCTCCGAACCCGACGGTGCTGAATACCGTCATGGAGAAGTACAGCGCGTCGGTGCGTGAGAGGGCTTCGCTGAAGTTGCCCGGGGCGCTGTGTTCCATCAGCCCGTAGGCCGTTGCGAACATCAGCACGACGAGTGGGACGGTCACCGCGAGTGCCTCGATGGCCCGCAGTCCGGGATACGGGGACCGTGTGATCTGGCGGATCTGCCAGGCCAGGGCCAGCGCCACCACCGCGATCCCACCGGCGAGCCCGAGGACGGTGGTCGCGGTGAAGGCCGAATCCAGTGGCAGCAGGAAGTAGCCGGCCACGAGGACCCCCGCGGATACCAGCGCACGCGCAAAGGCGAACAGCGCGTGTCGGCGGGCACTACCCGTACTGCTCAAGTCTTCAGCCCCCGATCGCACCCGTACTCTGACCGCTCTGCTGCGTCTGCTTCAGCACCAACCTGCCGGGTGATCCCGGTGCCGTGCCGCAGGCACACCACGGGGTCACCGGCATGGCGGCGCCGCGGGGTCGAGGTCAGGCAGCGCATCGCGGAGGCCGGGGCCCACCCAGGCCGTAGGCCTTCCAGCGGCGAGAAGCAAGGTCCGGGCGGATCATCGAGGAGAGGGGTTCGGCCGCCTGCGTGGCGGCGTTCACCCGGCGGCACAGGGGGCGCCGCCGTTGGCACCGTAGCTCTGGTGGCCCCCTCGCACGGCATCGCTGCCATGGGCCGGGAGGAAGGAAATCCATGACGGAGCCGAGTCCTCAACCCGTTGACGCTCCTGGTCAGCAGCAGCCGCAGGAGGCGGACCGGCTGCGTGACATCCTCTGCAGTCCCGGTTACCTCAGGGTCCTCGCCTACTCGGCGCTCATCGGCATCCCTGTGTCGCTGGTCGCGTTCTGGTTCCTCGTCGGGCTGCACGAAGTGCAACACGTACTGTGGGAGGATCTTCCACACCACCTGGGCTGGGACACAACCCCGTGGTGGTGGCCGTTGCCCCTGCTGCTGATCGCAGGCATCCTCGTCGGCCTGATCGCCACCCGCATGACCGGCGGCGGCGGCCACATACCCGCGGGCGGCCTGCACGCCGGCGCGACCCATCCGGCCGCGCTGCCGGGCGTCGTGCTCGCCGCGGCGGCGAGCCTGCCGCTGGGCGCGGTCCTGGGACCGGAGGCACCGCTGATCGCCCTGGGCGGCGGCTTGGCCCTGCTCTTCCGGAAGCTCACCCAGATCCCGGGAACCCCGCAGACCACCGCGCTGCTGGGTGCGGCCGGTGCGGCAGCCGCCATCGCAGCAATTTTCGGGAACCCGCTGATCGCCGCCGTACTCCTCATCGAGGTGTCAGGGATAGGCGGCCCACAGCTCTTCGCGGTCATGCTCCCCGCCCTGCTCTCCAGCGGAATCGGGGACCTGATCTTCACCGGCATCGGACATTGGACCGGCCTGGAAACCGGCAGCCTCAGCCTCACGCTCCCCACGCCCCTCCCGCACCTGGACCCGGCGGACGTGCTCTGGACGGTCCTCATCGCCCTCGTCCTCGCCCTGCTCCTGCACCCGGTCATGGCGGCGGGCCGACGGGTCGCGGCATTCGTCTCCGCGCGGGTACTGCCCCGCACCGTCCTGTGCGCGCTGGGTGCCGCGGCCTGCGCCGCCCTCTACGCGCTGACCACCGGCCACACCCCCGCGGACGTCGCCCTGTCGGGCCAGGTCACCCTCGGCGAGCTGGCCGCGAACCCCTACGCCTGGGGCACCGGTGCGCTGATCGCCATCCTGGTCCTCAAGAGCATCGCCTACGCCCTCTGCCTCGGCAGCCTGCGCGGCGGCGCCATCTTCCCCGCCCTCTTCCTCGGAGCGGCGGCCGGAGTGCTCCTGGCTCCCCTGCCCGGCCTGGGCGCCGTACCGGCCATGGCGGCAGGCATGGCCGCGTCCACAGCGTCGATCATGCGGCTACCGGTCAGCAGCGTGCTCCTCGTCGTACTGCTCCTGGGCAGCTCCGCCATGATTCCCATCGCCATCCTCGCGGCCGTGCTCGCCTTCATCACCACCGAACTGCTCTCCGCCAGAACAGCACAACCAGCCGCTCCGCACGCCGAGCAGAACGCCCCGGGCGCCGGCGGTCCCAAAGCAACCGGGGCACCCTGACGACGGCTGCGCACGCGGACGGATGACCGAAGGCGGCCATGAACGCACTGCTCACCGCACTGTCTGCCTTCCCTGCCACCCAGGTCATGTAGTCGATGCCGTCCAGTGCCCCGTAGCCGACGAACCCCATGAGGGACAGGACGCAGCCCCAGAACGCCGCCTTGGGGTGGGTGGGGTGCACCAGTCGCGCCAGGCCCACGACCGCGGGCACGAAGAGGACGGCTGAGAGGAAGAACAGGGTGTGCGCCACGTAGAACCGGGTGCCATGGTCGTGCGAGGCGCTGTAGTACTGCGCGCCGCTCTCGATGCCGTGCGGCGGGTGAAAGAACGCCGCCCCGAGCATGAGGATCGGGGCTCCGATCATCAACGCACCGAACCCGATGCGCTCCGCGCGGGCGTAGCTGCGGTCAGCGCCCCTCGGATGAACGGGGGCTGCCGGCCATGGCTGGACCTCCTTCTGGTGCATCCCAAGAGGCCCTCTTGGCAGGTCACGCGCTCATGTTCCACCCGAGGGTGCCGCAAGACAACAACCCACGCGCACGCGCCGCCAGCCCCGGGACGCACGTGAAGTAGACGCCCTCAACGGCGCGTCCGGTCGTCCACTGCCCCTGGACCTTGTGGTGGAGGGAGCGGTACGCGGCCGACCCCCAGCTCGCCTGCGTCCGCCGGATGCCGGGCGAGCCCGCTCCCTCATGCTCCCTCGCTGCGGGTTCACTGGCCGAGATGAGCGTCGGCAACGCCGTTGTCGCTGCAGCCGCCGGTTTGCGCACGTGCCGCCGCAGGTGATCAGGCGCAGCGCGGGCCTGCCTCTGCACCCATAGACCCGGTCGGCCGGGAAGCGTGGCGAGAGAGTCCGGTCGACGTGTCCACATAGCCGTCGATGACGGAGGTACCCATTCCCCTTGAGCGCCGACCGAGCCCCCGTCAGCTCCGTCCCGTCAGACGGCGCCGACGTCGGGGATCAGTCCTCGGTCGGGGTCGAACCGGAAGGGAGGAGAATCCGGCAGTCCGGGGAGGGGGTCGCCTGCCGGACGTACGGCGAGGGGCGGTCGTGTCCACCGGTTCGATGACGATGGAGGTCCTGAAGCTCCGTGTCGGACGGGATCCCGTCCGGCTGTCGGCCTCCGCAGGATCTCTCATACAAACCGCTCATCCACGGCGACGCCGCGCGCCGGGTGTCCGGCATTCGACGAGCACCCCAGGAGACCTGGGCCGACGGTCGGCTGGGCCCGCCTCGACCGGCGGTTCCGGCGGTCCTGGCCGATAGTGATCCCAAAGGATCACGCTGACCTGGGGACATTCATGGACCGCTACCCGCCCATCGCCGAGCACGGCCTCATCGGCGACCTCCGTCGGGGCCGGCCGATGCATCTCGGCGTTGGCCCCGACGGCAAGTCCGCAAAGACGGACGGCTACTTCAGGGCGCCGGCGCCGATGGCGCCCCGGAGGACGTGGGCGATCTCCTCGGGCTTGAGGCCGATGCCATCGAGCCCCTCCACGGTCAGCGGAACCTCCTCCAGCGCGTACTCGCCGCGGCCCTCGGGGCTGAACTCGGGCCCGGTGCGGTCCTCGAACGACCACGTCGCGATGCGGGCGAGGTAGAAGAGCTGACGCTCGTTGTCGGACTCCATCGTGTGGAGGAGGCGGACGATGTCAGCCTTCCCCGCGATCTCTTCGTGGATCTCCCGGTGGAGGGCGGCTTCCCGGGACTCGTCGCTCTCCTCGACCCCGCCGCCGGGCAGCACCCAGTACACGGGGATTCCGGGCTTGGTGCGTCGGATGACCAGCATCGTGTCGTCCGCGGTGACGAGGACGGCTCGGACTCGTTCCTTCATTTCGCTCTGTCTCCTTGCTTGTTGACGTCTCAGTGCAGCAGCCAGCCACCGTCGACGTGGACGGATTACCCAGTGAAGAACGACGCGGACGGGCCGACGAGGAACGCCACCAGGGCCGCCACGTCTTCGGGGCGTCCACGTCGCGGGACGCACTGGCGGTTGATCTGGTCTTCCGGGCGGGCCCGGTGGTGGGCGGGGATGGCGGTTTCGGCTTCCACCTCGATGGCGCCGGGCAGGACGGTGTTGACGCAGATACCGTACGGGCCGAGCTCACGGGCCAGGGAACGGGTCAGGCCCAGGAGGCCCGCCTTGGCTGTGCTGTAGGCGACGAGGTTGGTGCGGCCGGCGCGGGCGTTGACGCTGCCGATGTTCACGATGCGGCCCCAGCGGTGTTCGATCATGCCGGGGGTCAGGGCGTGGCAGGTGCGGTAGTGGGCGGTGAGGTTCACGTCGAGGGAGTAGTTCCAGGCGGCTTCGTCGGTGTCCTGCCAGGGGACGCGGGGGTAGGAGCCAGCGTTGTTCACCAGGATGTCGACGGGGCCGATCGCGGCGCGGACGAGGTCGGCCATGGTCTGGACGGCGCAGGCATCGGTCAGGTCGGCATTCGCCGCGATCCCGGGGCTGCCGTCGCGCTCAAAGGCAGCGAGGAGGGCGTGGGCATCGGGGTCCTGGCCGAGGTGGTTGACCGCGACGGTCGCGCCGGCGGCGGCGAGCGCGCGGCCGATCTCAGCACCGATGCCGGTGGCCCCGCCGGTGACGAGGGCTGTGCGGCCCTGGAAAGGGCGGGCCTGGAGAGGGGTCTCAAGCAGGGGCAGAGCCATTCGCCGGAACTGGATCTCGACTGTCTGCGGCTCCACGCTACGCAGGAGGGAGGTCTGCGTCACGTCCCAGTGCTGCGCCTCCTCGTAGGCCTCTTGACTGAACGCCATGTCGCACAGTCCCTTAAGAGCTCGTAACACGATCATGAATGGGGCTTCTTGAGACGTCTCCAGCAGATGAGGCTGCAAGCAAGGGAGACGAAGGCGTCGTGGAGTTCGGTGCGGCGTTCCCAGCGGACGGCGAGGCGTCTGAACTGGTGGAGCAGGGCGAAGCTCTGCTCGACGACGTAGCGGAGCTTGCCCATGTCCTTGATGTTCGGGCATCCCTTGCGGGAGATGACGGGCAGGATCCGGCGTTTACGCAGCTCTTCCCGGTTCGGGTTCGAGTCGTAGCCCTTGTCGCCGAGCAGGGCCTCGGGACGCCTGCGGGGCCGGCCGGTCCTGCCCGCGACGGGCGGAATGCCGTCGACGAGGGCGAGGGTCTGGGTGACGTCGTTGACGTTCGCCGCGGTCGTGATCACCTTGAGCGGAGTACCACGTCCGTCGCAGATCAGATGGTGTTTGCTACCCGTCTTCCGCCGGTCGACCGGCGACGGACCGGTGTCGGCGCCCCTTTTTTCGCCCGGATGTGGGAGCCGCCACGCAGGCTCTGGACCAGTCGAGGCGGCCGGCCGCGTTGAGCTCGGCGAGCAGGACGTGGTGCAGCTGGTCGAAGACACCGGTCTTCTGCCACCGCTCCAGTCTGCGCCAACAGGTCTGTCCGGAGCCGAACCCCAGTTCAGGTGGCAGGAGTTGCCAGGCGATGTCGTTGCAGAGCACGTACAAAATGCCTTGCAGGCTCAGTCGGTCCGCCACCGGCCGCGGCCCTGGTGACCTCGTCGGCCAGGGCGGCACCAGCGGCTCGATACGCACCCACAAGTCGTCGCCCACGATCCACGGCCGAGTACTCACACCAACACGAACGGCCGAATCATCACACCAGTCACGGCTGACCAGGACATCTCATCAAGATCGTGTTACGAGCTCTAACGGTCAATGATGGGACGGCATTTGATGCGCACCATGTTGACGGCTCGATCGTCCCCGTGAGCCTGTAACTGCTACGGTCATCCGTCCGCCGAGGAGGTCGCCATGACTGAATCCCTGCCCGTTGCCATCCAGGTGGATCTGCGCCGCCAGCCGGTGGAAGACGTGCTGGAACGTGTGGAGAAGGACCTGCGTGTGCGATTGGATCGGCAGGCGCTGGTGCGCAAGCGCCGTTCGTTGGGGAGCCGAACGGAGCGGGGCACGTGGGTGCGCATCGAGCGGCGGGGATTCGAGCGGATCGGCGCGCAGGGCTGGAACGGGACCGAGGCCGCCGCCGTCCTGCACGGCGTCGTCATGCCCGAGTGGCTCCGGGGGGTGGCGTGGCGGGAGCCGGGCGAACCGGTGATGTGGCGCGCGGATGAGCTGGAGCTGGTCGCCTCGCCGTCTGTCGCCACGGGAGCCATGGTGCTCGAAGATCCACTCCTGCCCGATGCATGGTGGGAGGCGCTGAATGCTTCGCTGGACGCGCTTGCCGCCCAGCGGACGCCTCGGATCGCGACGCCGGACACGGTGACGATCACCCAGGAGCAGGTGACGCAGACCCTTGGCGAGGTCTTCCCCGGCATTGCCGATATGCGGATCGAACGGTGGGCGCCGGCTCATGCGGATTTGACGTGGGCCAACGTGATGGGCCCGGAGTTCTCCATCATCGACTGGGAGGACTGGGGCATGGCGCCCCGGGGCCTGGACGCCGCAACCCTGTGGGGCAACGCGCTGGCCGTCCCGACGCTCGCGGACCGCGTCCACCACGAACGGCATGCAGATTTGGAGAGCCGGGACGGCAAGCTGATGCAGCTGTTCTTCCTGTCGAAGATCGTCGGACCCCACGCGTACGAGGAGGACCCGCTGTTGGCACCGGCCAGGAAGGAAGCCGAGCGGTTGGTGGGCGAGCTCCAGCGCTGACGGGGGTGGAGGGTACGGAAGTACCGGTTCAGGGGGTAGCGCTACCTCGGCGGCCAAGGGGCGGACCAAGCCGGGCCGGCAGAGGACCCTTAGCTGGCCAGACAATCCGGGCCCCTCGGCTCGAGGTTCTGAGACTCCTGGACCGGCGCCGCGTCCCGGCCTCAGCCCCCGCCTTCAGGCCCCTTCCAGCTACTGGGCATTGACGAGTGGTGTCCCACCGGCCTGTCCGTACCCAGCTCGGCCCAGATCAGGAACGCAACCGCCCCCATCCCTAGCAGTCCGACCGGAATCAGCACAGCAAGCAGCCACTCAGGCATGCCCCCAGACACCTCCCCGTACCCTGCCCAACCAGCATAGAAGCCCTCACTGACACCGCCTCAGGACGAGTCACGGACTCGTCACAGGGAGCTTCTGCATGCTGAGATCCCTTGGCCAAGGCCCACCGTCTGGCCCGCCCCAGCGGTACCTTCGCGTCAGAAGCGTTCGCAGATCGGGGTGGTGGGTGTGAGCGGGTACATCGAGGAGCAAGAGCGGATCGGACAGCGGGTCCGGCGGCAGAGGCTCTCGGTCGGAATGACTCAGGCCGACCTCGCAGCTGCGCTCGGGCGGACTCAGGGTTGGGTGTCCAAGCTGGAGAAGGGACGGATCGAGCTGGACCGGTCCGGGCTGATCAACGCCGTGGCCGCCGCGCTCCACTGCCATCCGAACACCTTGATCGAGCGCCCGTACTCAGGCGGAGGAGCCGAGACCAAGTGGCAGGTCTCCGCAGCCTCCATCATCCGGGAGCTGCGCCGCTACGACCTGGCCCCCGTCTTTGACGGCACCCCTCGGCCGTCCGAGGTGCTGTGGCACGACATGAAGCGCCTGCTCCGCCTGCGCGACGCTGCGGCGAACGCCGCCGTATTGAAGGAGCTGCCGGACATGCTGCGCGAGGCCCGAGCCCTCGCTGAGGCATCCGTCGGCCACGAACGTGAAGAGGCGTTCGCGATCTATGCGGTGGCCTGCAAGTTCGCGCACACCGCGGCCCATGCCCTCGGACATCCCGAGCTGGTTGCCATGGCCTGTGAACGGGCCACCTGGTCCGCGCAGCTCTCAGGTGACCCGGTGATGCCGGCGATGGCGCTGTGGATGCGCATGTGGGACACGTGGGCATCGGCCGACTGGGACGACGCCCTCGCCCTCGGGGACAAGGCCCTCGCCGGCATCGAAGCCGAGTACGAGGCCGGCGACCCTCTCGCCCTGCGTATGTGGGGCGCCCTGCACCTGCGGGCCGCGATCTCGTCCGCGCGCAGCGGGAACGCCGCTGGGTCCGATGAGCGGCTCGCGCTCGCCCGTACGGCGGGCGAGCGGGTCAACTCCTACGTCGGGCCCGAGATCCACGACCGACACTCGGTCACGTTCAGCCTCGGCAACGTCGTCATCCACGGCGTCAGCGCCGCCTTGGAAATGAGTGACCAGACGAAGGCCCTCCGGCTCAACCGCGAGGCGGACCCCGCGCACATCGCGGTTCTGCCGAACTCCAGGCTCGGTCACCACCACATGGACCTTGCCCGCGCGTGGCTGTGGGACGGCAACCGCGACCAGGCCCTGACCGAACTGGAGACCGCAGAACGTATCGCTCCCCAACTGGTCCGCAATCACCCTGTCGCACGCGCGACGCTGCGGAAGATCATCTACGCGGAGCGGGCTGCTACGCGCCAGCGGCTGCGCGGCATGACCGGACGATTTTCGCTGGACTGACCTGGGGACATTCCACGGATTCATATTGCTCCGTAGCCGGGCGCATACGTTCCGCTACATGACCTCGACGCGTCGCACTGACCATGACCGCGTACGACAGCAGGCGGACGACCCTGATCCCCGCTGGCCGCTGCGCGGCGACCTTGCGTACGACACCGCAACCTCCCGCACAGGTGTGGTCATAGACGTCCCCGGGGACACGGGCACCACGGTCTACCGCCTGTGTCCCGAGGGCGGGGGCGAGGACGGCTGGAACGCCTCGCTCGACACCCTCGTGCCCACGGAGGACGCCCCCGTTCCGCTCCCCCGCAGGGCCCCCGGCGGCACGATGCAGCACGGGCCCGAATACGCCCCGTGGGACGACCCCTTCGGCAATCCGGACCCCAGTCCCTCCCTGAGGGTCCGCGCCAAGCGCGGCATGGAGCGGTTCAGGAAGTCAGCCGGCACGGACGGTGCGGCATGAGCAGCCGGCCCTCCTGGCTCTACGAGGGCGCCCGCGTGCTGGACCCTGCCGAAGACCGCGAGGGGATCGTCCAGTTCATCGGCGACTGGGAAGACCCCAAGAGCCGGCGCTTCATCCCCGAAGCCGTCTTCCTACGCCCCGAGGGCGGCGGCGTCGAATGGGTCGTCGCCGACCACCAGGCCCTGCGCCAAGCCGACCCCCGCTGACCCCACCGACGCTCCGCCCGGTGCCTGCAACAGCACCACTATCCGGGCGGGACATACAGTCCGAACCCGATCGAGAGGAGCACGATGCAGAGTGCATTACGGCTCGCGGCCAGGCCTCGGTCTGTGATCATGCAGCCGACCACGAAGTGTCTGCCCATGGACTGCACGTACTGCTACTTGCCGTTCCGCAAGATGAACCACTTGATGCCCGTGACGGTTGCCGAGGCTGTGGCCGCGTCCGTCAACCCGTGGGCAGCTCACGATCCGGCATTCGAGGTCGTGTGGCACGGCGGGGAGCCGCTGGCCACCGGCCGTGAGCACCTGGCCGCGCTCATGTCCCCCTTCGAGGGCGCGCAGCACAGCGTCCAGACGAACGCGGCTCTGGTAGATGACGCCTGGTGCGAGTTCCTGCTGGAGCGCGAGGTGCACGTCGGCGTCAGCGTCGACGGCCCAGAGGACATGAACACCCACCGCGTCACTCTCGCCGGCCACCCCGGATTCCGCGTCACCATGCGAGGCATCGAGCGCCTGCGCCGCCACGACATCCCGTTCTCCGCCATCGCGGTCGTCTCCGACCCGGCCCCCGAGAACGCGGCTCGCTTCTACGACTTCTTCGCCGAGCTGGGTGTCACCACCCTCGGCGTCAACGTCGAAGAGGAAGAAGGGGTCAACCGCAGGGCCAAAGACTCCGATCCCGTGCGCGCGACCGAGTTCTGGGCCGCCCTCGCGGACGCCTGGCGGGCCAACCCGGTGATCCGGCTGCGGGAGATCCAGCGGGTGCTCAACTTCGCCGGTGCCGTTCTCGGTAGCCACGACACCGCCCCCACGCCCACCTCCGCACCTTGGGATCCGATGCCCACCGTCGCCTACGACGGCGGGGTGGTCATGCTCTCCCCAGAGCTGGCAGGGTTCACCGACGCCCGGTTCGGCGACTTCACCACCGGCAACGTGCTCAAGGACGGCTTGGACGTCCTCGTGGCCGAGGCCGAGGAACGCACCTCCTGGATCCCCGAGTTCTGGCAGGGCGTCGACGCGTGCCGCGCCACCTGCCCCGCCTTCGCCTTCTGCGGGGGTGCCCACGCCGCGAACCGGTACTTCGAGCATGCCGGCCGGTTCGACGGGACCAGGACCCGGTACTGCACCACCGCCAAGATCGCCCTACTCGAAGGAGTCACGCGACATGTCCGTTCACACGCCTACTGACGCCGCCACACTCGTGATGGACTCGGCCGAGGGATTCGAATCCCTCCTGGAGGCCGCTGGCACCGCCGCCGTCGCCCGCTGGGAGAACCCCTGGACCAACGCTACCTGGAGCAACCAGCCCACCTCCGAAGCCGCGCACGCCAAGCCCCCTCGCCGCGTTCGACAACCGCCCGACCTGGGACAACCCCACGGCCACCTTCGACAACCGGCCCACCTGGGACAACTGGAAGAACAAGTAGCACCCGCCGACACCTGGGCGGTCCCGCCGACAGCGCGGGGCCGCCCCGCCCCAAGGACAAGGAGCACCATGGCCACCCGCACCTTCGGCCACGCCACCATCACCCTGCCGGAGCTGGACGAGCCCGGCCTCTACCTGAGCAACGTCGACAACCTCGACAGCACCCGTGGCACCGTCCAGGACTTCGCGTACGGGGACGCCGATCTCCGATCACTCGACCTCACGCAGACCCAGCTCGTCACCGGCAGGATGACGGGTATCCGCGCGAAGCGGGTCGAGTTCGAGGCGGTCAACCTCCACGGCGTCGAGATCAGCGACAGCGACCTCGGCTCGGCACGCTGGACCGGAAGCAAGCTGACCCGCGTCCACGTCCGGGACTGCAAGCTGATGGGCGCCTCCCTGGACGGCCTGGTGCTCGACGACGTGCTCTTCGAAGGCTGCAAGCTCGACTTCGCCACCTTCGAGAAGGTCCGCGTCACCGGCCCCGTGGCCTTCATCGGCTGCGTCCTCACGGAAGCCACTTTCACCGACTGCGACCTGTCCGACGTCGTGTTCACCGACTGCACGCTCCGGCTCACCGAATTCGGCACGGGCCGCTACCGCAACACCGACCTTCGCGAGAACGATCTGTCAGCAATCCGAGGCGTCGCGAACCTCTCCAAGGTCCGCATCGATCCGGGCCAGCAGTCCGACCTCGCCGAAGCCCTCGTGAACGAACTCGACATCACCATCGGGGACGACTGACCCAGGAGGACCCTGTGCCCCTGCACATCGCCTACGGCGACCCGTCCGTCCTCCGCGCCCGCTGCGAGATCGCCACCGTCCGGACCGCCCGCCCCGGGGAAGCCGCATACGAGCCCGGCGCGATCATCCCCGCCGGGCAGTGGCGCCCCATGAACGAAGCGGACGTCAAGGCGGTCACGGCCCCTCGTCGGCCCCTGGACAGCACCATCGTGGAGATCGTCCGGCCCCCGTTTCGGGAAGGGCTCCCCCTCGAAGACCTCACCGGCCCGTTGGGCGACCCGGACGCGGTGTACCTCGGCCAAGCCCTCGCCAAGCCCGACATGACCACGACCACCGACAACTACGAGGACGGCCGGCTGATCGGGCTGCACCTCGACAACTGGGACAAGCTCAAGTATGCCGACAAGCACACCGGGCGCCGCAGGATCTGCCTCAACCTCGGCCCCGGAACCCGGTACATCATCTTCGGCACCATCGACGCCCAAGCGGTCTGCCGGGCCGTTCATCCCGACGACCACGCCCACCGCTTTCCGCACACTCAGGATTACCGCGACTATGTCGCCAGCGGCCGCCCCATCCGCATCATCCGCATCCGCCTCGCCCCCGGCGAGGGCTACGTAGCCCCGACCGAATACCTCCTGCACGACGGCTCCACCGAGGCCCAAGACCAACCCTCGGCGGCCGCGTTCTGGCTCGGACACTGGCCCCGCGGGATCCTGCCCTCCCGCATTTGACCCTCACCACGATGCCCCCTCTCCAGCCCAGAGAGGGGGCATCGTGGCATGTGATCCAGAGTGCCTCGCCTGCTGGTTCCCACGGCGCACTGCCGCAGCTTCATTGTCGCGTTCGACCCCGAAGCACCCACTGGCTACGTAGGTCACATGCAGGAACGGTTGTTGCCTGATTCTGGGAACGACCGTGGGAGGCTGCTTGGGGAAATGTTGGCGAGAAACAGGAACTGGGCCCCGCGGGTGTCTCGCGACGGCAGCCTGCAGCGGCGGCTCGTCAGCCAAGTCGGGGGTCGTGAAACGTCCTGGCTAGCTCCTGTACGGGCGATCTTCTCAAGGTGCGAAGCTGGCCTGGGCCGCCAGGACGGCTTCGGTGTAGCGTCCCGCCCACGCGCCCATCGCACGGATCGGGCCCAGCAGCGCGAGGCCCGCCTCGGTGAGGGAGTAGTCGACGCGTGGTGGCGCCTCTGCGTACGCCTGGCGTACGACCAGGCCGTTGTACTCAAGGCGGCGCAGGGCTTCGTTGAGGACCTTGGGACTGATCCCGCCGATGCGGGTGATCAGTGCGCGCGGCCTCATGGGTCCGCTCTCGCCGAGGATGTACACGATCACGCTGTCCCAACGGTTCGACAGTACTTCGAAGGCCACCCTCGCTTGGCAGTCGGCGGCGTACTCGCCGCCGCCCAGGTCCTCGTTCAGGCCTTGTGCGTCTGCCTCTACCGCCGCGTCGCTCATGCGATCATCCTGCCCGGCCCGATGCACACCATGTGGTGTGCATCGGCGCGCCTAGCGTCCTTTCCGTCACACCTCGCACATCTCGCGACACGGACGACAGGAGCAAGCACATGCGCATCGGCATTCTTGGTACAGGGGCGATGGCCACGGCCCTCGGCGCGGCCTGGGTACGCGCCGGCCATGACGTTCGGGTGGGCGGTAGGGACACCGAGGCGGCCTCCCGCACCGCCCTGCTCACCGGCGCCTCCGAGCACGGCAGCCTCGCCGAGGCCGCGGCCCACGGGGACGTGGTACTCATCGCCGTACCGGCGGACGCCGCCCCGCAGTTGGCCAAGGAACTGGCCCCCCTGCTCGCCGGGCGGACGGTGATCGACTGCACCGTTCCCATGTCGCCAGGCGAGGACGGCCCTGCCCTGACCACGGGCGGCACCACCTCCGTCGCCCGGCTCATCGCGGACGCCGCCCACGGCGCCCATGTGGTGAAGGCGTTCGGGGTGTGCCACGAGAGCATCTGGACCCTGGACCGGCCCGCCTTCGAAGGGGCCCCGCTGGCGGTGCCGTTCTGCACCGACCAGCCGGGTGCCGCCAAGCGGGTGACGGAGATCATCACCTCCATGCACTGCTCGCCTCTGCCCTGCGGCGGGCTCGATCGCGCTGCCCTGCTGGAGGCCGCTGCCGTCTTCGCCGTCGGCGTCTGGTGGTCGGGCGCCGAGGCCCGCTTCGCGTTCCCGGCCCCGGCCCTGGCCCCGGGGGCCGTGGACGACTAGCCAGGGACTTGTCCGGCCGATCCCGCGTGCGGCTGTGGATCGAGTGGGTCCTGCCAAGTCCATCGCGTTGCGCACGTGAGCACAACCACGATCCCGAAGCAAGCACCGAGGTGTTCCCGGAATCCGACGACATTCCTTTCCGGATGAGGCAAGCGTTCCTGCGGCCGGACAACAGACGTTCTCGAAACCCTGCTACATAGCCAACCCACAGTGCCACCGGATGACCGTGCCGTTCCACGAGGTCGCTCAACTGCATCGACATCTGGAGATGCCGTACCGCATCCGCCTTCGGCCGGCCTCTCCGGACGCCCGAAGGGAGCTGACCGACGAAGCCAGCTCCCTTCTCGCCCGTATGGCCCTCCACCACGCCTGGCTCCAGATTGAAGCCTCCAAGGTCGCCGGACCATACTCTGGCCTCGTCGGGGCCGCGCGCGCCGAGGCCGGCATCCACATGAGCGAGGCGTGGCAACAGCCGCCGATCGACACAGACAACGGCATGAACCAGGGTGCTGCCTACCCCCGCGACCGCTCGAACGCCGCACCCGCCGCCTGTATCGAGGCCATGCTCCGGAGCCTCTGACAGTTAGGCTCCGTACAGCTGGTCGCGTCGGCCCCGTACGCCCAGCCCACGCCTTCTTCACGACCGCTACAGGACGAACGTTCTGCTTCTTCTGGTCCCCTCGCAGGTCGAGGATGCTTTCCCGCGGGTGATCGTGGAGGCCGGACTTCACGGCGTCGCCACGATCGGCTCGTGTCGGGGCGGCATCCCCGAGGCGGCCGGGGACGGCGGGGTAGTCCTTCACCCGGACGACGTGGACGCCTGGGTGAAGGCGATCGGCGGTCGAGGTAGAACTCCAACTGCCAGAAGTCGGTGAGCCGCTTCCACCACAACCGCTTCACGGCGTAGGCGGGGTCCCCCTCCGCCAGATCGATCACGGACCGGTAGCCGGCCAAGAAGGCGGGGATACGTTCGAGGTCGAAGACGCCACTGACGCCGAACTGCACCCGCGCGTTCCGCGCGACCTCCTCCCCACAAAGTTCGCAACCGTCGACAGGCCGACCGCGACGGCGATGCCGGCCGTGGTGAGCGAGAGCCCGGCACCGTGGATGACACGGGCGAGCAGGGCGAGGCCCACGATTGACATCGAGGCGAGGAGTCCCGGCGTGGTACGGCCCCTTGACACCCAGCGGCCCCGTCTCCGGGTCCGCACCACCGCGCACACACCCTCGCCCCGGACGTCCAGCCGCTCACATATATGCCCTCCTAGGCAAGCACGCCACCAGCAGCGCATCAGTACACAGTTTTCTGAATTCAGGATCACGTGTACTGTCGGTTGGGTGCTGACGATCGCCCCAGACATCGAGGTGCTGGCCCGGTTCGGCCGCGCGCTCGCCGACCCCATCCGCTGCCAGCTGCTGCTCGCCCTGCGCGAGGCACCCGCGTATCCCTCCGATCTGGCCGACCGCATCGGCGTCTCGCGGACGCGACTGTCCAACCACCTGGCCTGCCTACGGGACTGCGGCCTCGTCGTCGCCCTGCCCGATGGGCGCCGAACCCGCTACGAGCTCGCCGACGAGCGGCTCGGACACGCCCTGGATGACCTGCGGGCGGCGGTCATCGCCGTCGATGCCGACCGCACCTGCGCTGACGCTGACGAGGAGGGCTGCTGCTGATGGCTTCCATATCCTTCGGACCGGCCCCGGCCCGCCGTGATCTGCTGGCCCGACGCATAAGGTTGCTGGTCGCTGCCACCATCACCTACAACGTGATCGAGGCCGTCATCGCGATCACCGCCGGCACGATCGCCTCCTCGACCGCGCTGGTCGGCTTCGGCCTCGACTCGGTCATCGAGATCTCCTCCGCAGCTGCGGTCGCCTGGCAGTTCTCCGCCCGTGAGCACGAGGTACGCGAGGCCAGGGAGAAGACAGCGCTGCGGATCATCGCCGTCTCCTTCTTCGCGCTCGCCTTCTACGTCGGCGTCGACTCCGTGCGCGCTCTGACCGGCACGGGTGAGGCCGAGCACTCCCTTACCGGTGTCGTCCTGGCCGCCGTGTCCCTCGCTGTGATGCCGTTCCTGTCGGCCGCCCAACGCCGTGCCGGCCGCGAACTCGGCTCCGCGTCCGCTGTCGCGGACTCCAAGCAGACCCTCCTGTGCACGTACCTGTCGGCGGTCCTGCTGGCCGGACTGCTGGCCAACATGCTCCTCGGATGGGCCTGGGCCGACCCGATCGCCGCCCTGGTGATCGCCACCGTAGCCGTCAAGGAAGGCCGTGACGCCTGGCGCGGCGAGTCCTGCTGCGGCCCCATGCCTGTCGGCGACGCGATCAAACCTGGCGAGACCGGGGCCAACTGCGCGTGCCCGCCCGGCTGCGACTGCTGCTGACAGCGCACGCGGTCAGCTGAGCACGTCGATCGCATGCCGAAAGCCCCGTTCCCCGTTCGACACGTGCTCGCCTCCTCACGGCGATGGCGTCACCGGCTCACGGAGTCAGCTCCCGCGGGTCCAGCGGCATTCTCCAGAAGTTGCGTCGACGGACGGCATCGAGCTCGCTCTGGAGTGGAGATGGGGGCACAACGAGAACAGGGCAGGCTGCGTGCGCGAGGCAGTAGCGGGCCACCGAGGGGCGGACGAGGCGGCGCACCGCAGCGCGTGATCCCGTGCCGACGACGAGGAGGTCGTCCACGTCGCGGGCAGCGTTCACGAGGGCCGCGCCCGGGGTCCCCCGTACCGTGAGGCCGGCGAGAGTGACACCGGGCTTTACGGCACCGAACGCCGTATCGAGGACCTCACGGAGTCTTTCGGCAGCCGCGGCGCGGCATGTCGCCAGGGCGCAGGGCTCGAGGCCGTTGCGGCTTCCGAGTTCACCACCCGGTGACTGCCATGCCAGAACGACCCGCAGCTCCGCGTCGCGCACGCGGGCCTCTCCGGCCGCCCGGTGCAGGGCGGACAGACTCCCCGGCGTTCCCGTCACACCGACCACGACTCTTCGCACGGCCTCTTCCCTCTCTGCTTCGTCCACCAGTCCCCATAGAAGAGCCGGAGTGGAGGATGAGGCGATGTTGCTGATGGCCTTCTAACGCGCGGATCCGAAACCATGACGGGTTTTTGATGCCCGTGGCGCCGGCCGTCAGTGATCCGTAAGAACATGGCCGGTCGCCGTATGGGTCCCGTTACGAGGTGGCCACAGGTGCAGGGGTGCGGGGATAGCTTCGATGACGCGCCCCGGCCCGCCTCCCCGCAGCCGGGGCGCCGATCGCCACTCGTGGTTCCTCAGGGAGGGCCCCATGTGTTTGTTCCTGTACGACGACGACCCCGAGCCTGAAGAACAGGCCCCGGCCGGGCCTTTGTACGTGGCCGCCCGGCCGGGAGGAGCACACCAGGTGGTGCGGCTGTTCCGCACCCCGTTGGGAACCCGTACCGCCGTCGGCTTCACCAGCCCGGACCGGCTCGCCGCCGCGCTCGGCACGGCCCAGCCCTGGATCCGGCTCTCCGAAGCCGCTCTCCGGGCAATGTCCGAACCGCTCGGGGTGAACCTGCTGACCGTCGACCCGACCCTCACCGCTCCCCCGGTCACCGCGGCCGCGAGCACCGCCCTGCTCGCGGCACCGGTCACGCAGGCACCCGGAACCACGGCCCGGACGGCCTGGAGGGATCACACATGACTATCACCGCCCTCTCCGCCACACCGACCGACGCGCGTGAACTCTCCATATGGCCCGCGTCCATGACGCCGCTCCCGCACGGCGGCCTGGCCGTCGGCGGGGTACCCCTCACCGAGATCGCCGACCGGTTCGACACCCCGGCCTACGTACTGGACGAGGGCGAGGTGCGCGGGCGCTGCCGGACCTACCGGGACGCGTTCCCGGACGCCGACGTGCTGTACGCCGCCAAGGCGTTCCTGTCCCGCGCCATGGTGCGCTGGGTGCTGGAGGAGGGACTGGGCCTGGACGTCTGTTCCGCCGGTGAGCTGGAGCTCGCCGTCACCTCCGGTTTCCCACCCGAGCGCATCGTGCTGCACGGCAACGCCAAGTCGCCCCGTGACCTGGAGGCGGCGCTACGCCTCGGCGTGGGGCGGATCGTCATCGACAGTCCGTCCGAGATCGCCAGGATCGCGGCCGCCGTCGGCCCCGACGGGCGCCAGAAGGTCATGGTGCGCGTGGTGCCGGGAGTCTCGGCAGGCGGCCACGACAAGATCCGCACCGGTACGGACGACCAGAAGTTCGGCCTCTCCCTCACCGACGGGGGCGCGCAGCACGCCGTCACACGAATCCTCGGCCAGCCGCAGCTCGAACTGACCGGCCTGCACTGCCACATCGGCTCGCAGACCACCGACGTGAAGCCCTACCTGGTGGCCCTGCGCCGGATGGTGGGGCTGATGGCCCGCATCCGCGACGCGCACGGCGTCGTCCTGCCCGAGCTGGACATGGGCGGCGGCCACGGCATTGCCTACCGGCCCGGAGAACCCGCCTTGGACCTGACCGCGCTGGCCCGACGGCTGCGCGCGGAGCTCATTGAGGGCTGCGCCGCTGCCCGGCTGACCGTCCCCCGGCTTCTCATCGAGCCCGGGCGGGCCGTCGTCGGGCCGGCCGGAGTCGCCCTGTACCGGGTGCTCGCCGTCAAGCACACCGGCAAGAAGGTGTTCGTCGCTGTCGACGGCGGCATGAGCGACAACCCGCGGCCCGCCCTGTACGGGGTGCGCTACGCGCCCCGCCTGATCGGCAGAACCTCGGCTGCCGGACCCCGTACGACCACCGTCGTCGGCCGCCACTGCGAGGCCGGCGACGTCCTCGCTGCCGACGTGCACCTGCCCGGCGACATCCGCCCCGGCGACCTGCTCGCCGTTCCGGTTGCCGGTGCCTACCAGCTGTCCATGGCATCCGGCTACAACCTGGTCGGCCGCCCCGCCGTCGTCGCCGTCCACGAGGGCACTGCCCGGCTCCTTGTCCGGCGCGAAACCCTGCAGGACTACCGGAGCCGGGACATCGGCGTCTAGGGCCACGCCAAGGCACGTTCGCCGCCTGCGCTTCTTCATGTCTTCATGGTGAGATGCGGGAAGGAGTGGTCATGGACGATCGCGACGCGTAGCCATCCGAGCTGAGATCGCGTAGGTGCGGCGGCCGGGCGGATCGTCAGCCCTGATGACCGCCCGGTGCCTGCAGCAGCCGGTCCAGCTCCTTCCCGGCCTCTTCGTATCCGGCGTCGGAGATCCGTTGCAGCTCACGCAGGTCACCGGCTGCCACCGCGCGTCGGGTGAGTAGGAACCCGGCGTGCCGGGATCCCTCGTCCAACAGGCCGCTCAGCTCCGCGAGGTCGCCGGCCGCGTCCGCGAGGTCGGCCAGCCGGTCCAGCGCGGTCTCGTTGCCCTCGTCGGCCAGCTCGCGGAGGGTCTCCCGATCGGGATTCGTGTTCTCCATGACGCCATGCTGCAACCTTGCCCCTGGGGCAAGGTCAAGTGGGACGATGAGCGCGTGATCACCATCGGACAGCTGGCCGGCTACATCGGAGTGTCGATCAAGACCGTCCGCGTCTACCACGACAAGGGGTTGCTCCCCGAACCCGACCGCGACGCGTCCGGCTACCGGCGGTACGGTGCGAACGACGCCGTCGAACTGATCAAGATCCGGACACTGGCAGAAGCCGGCGTCCCTCTGGCTCGTATCCGGGATCTGAGAGCGGCGAGCGACGAGGAATTCCGGCAGGCGCTGGGAGAGATCGACGACGAACTCGGCGCCCGCATCCGCAGCCTGCAGGAAACACAGGGGCGGCTGCGCAGGCTCGCCGCCGGGCGGCTGGTACCGCTCCCCGGCGAAGTCGTCGCCCATCTGGAGGACCTGGCCCGTTGGGGATTCACGCCTCGATGGGTGGACCTGCAACGCGACTTGTGGATCCTCGTGTTCGCCACCCACCCGGACCGTGCGATCACCCTGTTTCACGACCAGGCCGAGATCTTGGCCGACCCGACGCTACGGCAGCTCTTCCTCGGCTACGACCACGCGCACGACCTCGACGCCGACGACCCACGCCTCGACGACCTCGCCCGCCGTATCGCCGAGGCGAATCGGGAGCGCTACGGGTCCGACGAACGGCCCGGGCTGGATACGGGCTCCGAGATCCCCGCCCTCATCCAGGGCAGGGTCAACGCTTCGTCCCCGGCATGGGAACGGCTCGACTCGCTCATTCGCGCCCAACTGAACGCATAAACATGAGCACCCGGGAGCGATCCGCGCGGCGCGCCACTTCTCGGACCGTCACAATTCCCGTGGCTGCGGCGTGGAGTGGGGTGGGCGAGGGCGCCTTCTCTTCCAGGTGGACCCGCATGGCACGGCCAGGGGTCTGTTCACCGTCCCAGTACGGCGCCGCAGACACGATCGACGCAGGCGGGCACCCCAGCGGTGGCGGACGACCGTAGACGGCCTCACCCGTCACTGGCTCGCGGTCACGCGTCCCAAGCGACGGGGAGGTACCTCACCCCGTAGGTGTCCCGCGTCTCAGGGCGCAGGACAACCTCCTCGGCCCGTACGGCCATGCGCAGCGTGGGAACGCACTCGAGGAGCGCTGAGAATGCGACCCTCATCTCGACAGCCAGCTGCGCACCCAGGCACCGGTTCTCGCCGTGGCCGGAGGGCCAGGTGCTTGCCCCGCCGGACTCCCTCCGAAGGTCGAGCACGTGGAGAACGGCGTAGCGCTCGGGGGCGCGGCACCCTCACGTGTAGGCGGAGCGCCGGGGTTCGTCCCGTGCGGTCGCGATCCGCAGCGGCGCCGGGACGTCTACGTGGTCGACGACGACGCTTTGCACCACTCGATCGCGATCAGCTCGCGGCAGACGCTCGAGGCCGGCAGTGGCGCGGATCGCAGGGTCCGGTCCCCCTGTTCGCCGATTGCTGGCAACCTCCACTACTCGGTGATACCGTATAGCTGTACTCGGTACTACGCAGTACCGGTGACGCCGAGGAGGAAGACTTGAGATGGACGACCTGACGGAGATGCTGAAGGGCACGCTCGAAGGGTGCGTGCTCGAGATCATCGGGAGCGAGGAAACCTACGGGTACTCCATCACCCGTCAGCTGAACGAGCTGGGCTTCACCGACGTCATCGAGGGGACGGTGTACACCATCCTGCTGCGACTGGAGAGGAACGGACTCGTCCAGGTGACGAAGCGACCATCCGGGGTCGGTCCCCCGCGCAAGTTCTACGCGCTCAACGACGCGGGCCGCGAGGAGCTCGCGAAGTTCTGGGCGAAATGGCAGTACGTCTCATCACGCATCGACAAGCTCAAGGAGGGCGGGCGATGAACTTCTGGGAGACCATCACAGGCAGTGATCTCACCAGGGAATGGAAGGCGTTCGAAGCCCGGGCCGCCGCCCTGCCGGGCGAATACCGAGCGGCGTGGGAACAGATCAAGGTCGATCTCCTTCCCCACGGGGACTTCACCGGCCGCAACCTGATGCCGATCCTCGACGCCGCCCTGGGACTGCTCGAAGAAACAGCGGCGGACGGACAGAGCGTCAACGAGGTGCTCGGCGACGACATCCGGGGCTTCTGCACGGCACTGGCCGGCGGCGAAGGGGCCCGAACCTATCGCGACCGCTGGCGCGAGCAGTTGAACAGGAACGTCGCCAGGAAACTGAGCAGGCTGGGAGGCTGACATGGGCATCCAGGACATCATCGAGGGCAAGAAGCAGTGGCGGGCGCACACGGCTCGGGTCAAGGCCCTTCCACCGGACTACCAGATCGTCTACAAGGAAATGCAGAAGTACCTGTTCAAGGTCGGACCCGTCGACCTGTCCGACGGCCCGCTGCTCCCCGGGATCGTCGATTTCTTCGAGGAGGGCGTCGCGGCGGGCAAGGGCGTCTTGCAACTCATCGGCAGCGACGTCGCGGCGTTCTGCGACGACCTGATCAAGGACTCTCCCACATATGCGGACGCCTACCAGGAATCCCTCAACAGGGAACCCGGCACGGCCGGGAAGTAGCCTCCACGGCTCACCTCAGTGGGCGTAGCACGCACGGCTCATCGCATCGGCGCGGCGCGACCAAATACGGTCCGACCGACCACCAGAGGCCGCCGCAGACCTTGCCCACCGAGGTGGCTGAGCAGCCCCGGCGAGGCCCGACTCAGCCCTGCCAACGCAGGCAACACCGTCGACGGTCAGGTCTCCGCGGCAGGGCGATCGTCACCCTCCCCAAGACGATGTGACGTGACTGACGTGCCGTCACAGACGTCCGCTTGAGCCGAATTCCGAAACAGCATCCCCCTGCGCCTCCTGCCTTCGAAAGGGAAGTCGCCATGCCTTCATTTGTCATGCCCTCATCCAGTCAGGTGGACGGTCGTCCGTCGCCGACCGCTGTCTCCGCCGTCGGACTACGCAAGTCCTACGGCGAAAAGCTCGTCCTCGACGGTATCGATCTGCACATCCCGGCCGGGTCCGTGTTCGCGCTGCTCGGCCCGAACGGCGCCGGCAAGACCACCGCCGTGAAGATCCTGTCCACGCTCATCACCGCCGACGCCGGCGAGCTGCACGTCGGCGGGCACGACCTGGCCGCCGACCCACAGGCGGTCCGCGCCGCGATCGGTGTCACCGGGCAGTTCTCCGCCGTCGACGGACTGATCACCGGCGAGGAGAACATGCTCCTCATGGCGGACCTGCACCATCTGCCAAGGAACGAGGGGCGGCGGGTCAGCCGCGAACTCCTTGAGCGCTTCGACCTGGTGGAGGCCGCGAAGAAGCCCGCCTCCACCTACTCCGGCGGCATGAAGCGCCGCCTCGACCTCGCGATGACGCTGGTCGGCAGCCCGCGGATCATCTTCCTCGATGAGCCGACGACAGGGCTCGACCCCCGCTCCCGCCACAACATGTGGGGCATCATCCGCGGCCTCGTCTCCGTCGGCGTGACCGTCTTCCTCACCACCCAGCACCTGGAGGAGGCCGACGAACTGGCCGACCGCATCGCTGTGTTGAACGACGGCAAGATCGTCGCCGAGGGCACCGCCGAGGAGCTCAAGCGGCTCATTCCGGGCGGGCACGTCCGGCTCCGCTTCACCGACCCGGTCGCGTACCAGTCCGCCGCTGACGCCCTGCGCGAGGTCACCCGGGACGACGAGGCACTATCGCTGTCCATCCCCAGCGACGGCAGTCAGCGCGAACTGCGCTCCATTCTCGACCAGCTCGACTCCGCCGGCATCGAGGCGGACGAACTGACCGTCCATACCCCGGACCTCGATGACGTGTTCTTCGCCCTGACCAGCCCGGCCAACGTCCCCAACCAGCCCAAGGAGACAGCCCGATGAGCGCCCTCTCTCTCGCTGTGCGCGACTCCAACACGATGCTGCGCCGCAACCTGCTGCACGCGCGGCGCTACCCGTCAGGGACCCTGAACCTGCTGCTCACGCCGATCATGATGCTGCTGCTCTTCGTCTACATCTTCGGCGACGTGATGAGCGCCGGCATCGGTGGCGGCGGCGCCGACCGCTCCGACTACATCGCCTACATCGTCCCGGGCTTGCTGCTGATGACCATCGGCAGCACCGTGATCGGGGCCGCGGTGTACGTCTCCATGGATATGACCGAGGGCCTCATCGCCCGCTTCCGCACGATGGCGGTCTACCGCCCCTCGGTACTCATCGGGCACGTCGTCGGCAGCGTGCTGCAATCCGTCATGAGCGTGGTCCTCGTCGGCGCCGTCGGCGCGGCCATCGGCTTCCGCTCCACTGACGCGACCGTCCTGGAGTGGCTGGCAGCGTTCGGGCTCATCGTGCTCTTCGCCCTGGCGCTGACCTGGATCGCTGTCGGCATGGGGCTGGCCAGCCCGAACCCCGAGGCCGCCAGCAACATGGCCATGCCTCTGATCCTTCTCCCCCTCATCTCCAGTGCCTTCATCCCGGCCGACACCATGCCCGGCTGGTTCCAGCCGATCGCCGAGTACCAGCCCTTCACCCCCGCCATCGAAACCCTGCGCGGCCTGCTCCTCGGCACAGAGATCGGCAATAACGGCTGGATCGCGATCGCCTGGTGCGTCGGCCTGATCGCGCTCGGCTACCGCTGGTCGACGGCACAGTTCAACCGCGACCCGAAGTAGCCGGGACGACCGTGCCGGCTGGCGTCCGTCCAGCTGCATGGCCTCTGGCTACAGCCGCGCGGGCCGTCCCACGGTCGTCGCGCTCCAGGACGGCACGGCCCGGTCCTCGTACGGCGCGGACGCCGGAGGACTACCGCAACCGGGGCATCGGCAGCTAGGGGCGGTAGACGAGCTCGATCATCATCGCGGCGATCACCGCCCAGACGCCGAGGCCGAGCAGCCAGAGAGCCTCGAGGAGGGCGCCGGTGGCGATGACGGTCAGGCCGGCCGCGCCGAGGGCGAGGATCGCCCGGCGGATGCCGCGATCGGGAAACCAGTCGATGGTCACGTCATGAGAATCGAGCCAGGGCCCCCCCCGGGCGGGGGGGGGGGGGGGGGCGGTGTATAAAAAACAAACACCACCAAACACCAACCAGATGTGGGGGGGTGGGGGGGGGGGGATGA